>NZ_JBSHBL010000011.1:0-181693 GCF_053611985.1 Streptomyces sp. NPDC054770 | reverse complement strand
ACAATTAAGGTCACCTGGGAACTGCGCTAAAAAAAAAAAAAACGCCGCAGACGACGACCGGCGTCAGACCACCTGGTGGAGCCACCGCACCGGCGCGCCCTCGCCCGCGTAGCGGAACGGCTCCAGTTCGTCGTCCCACGGCTTGCCCAGCAGCTTGGCGATCTCGGCCTCCAGGGCCGTCTCGCCGCGCTGTGAGCGGGTCAGGGCGGCCCTCAGGCGGTCCTCCGGGATGAGGATGTCGCCGTGGATCCCGGTGACCGCGTGGAAGATGCCGAGGTCGGGGGTGCAGCTGTAGCGCTCGCCCTCGGCCTTCGCGCAGGGTTCGGCCGTGACCTCGAAGCGGAGCAGGTGCCAGCCGCGCAGCGCGGACGCCAGTTTGGAGGCCGTGCCGACCTCGCCCTGCCAGGAGAACTCGGAGCGCCAGGTGCCGGGGGCGGCCGGCTGGCGGATCCAGTCGAGGTTGACGCGCGTACCGAGCACCCCGGCGACGGCCCACTCGACGTGCGGGCACAGCGCGCGCGGCGCGGAGTGCACGTACAGAACTCCACGTGTCGTCACCGGAACCTCCGGGCAGAGCGGGACATCTTGCTGGCTGGCTGGCGGCAGTGGCACGACGGCCGCGTTGATGGCGAGGCTACCGTGCGGCGGCGCAAGGAGTGTGACGTACCGTCGCTCCCACAGCCAGGAAACCCCCGCCATTCACCCAGGGGGACGCTTGTACGGGGGTGGTCCGTTGCAGGCGCGGGGCGGGAACTCCCGTGCGTTGTTATGAAGGGGGACGAACCGGCCGACGGAGAGGACCGACGGGGTATGCGCAAGCAGCGACGCCGGCGTTCGCGTGCCCTGGCAGGCGCCGTCGCCGTCACCGCCGCGCTGGGGGTGGCCGGGTGCGATGTCCTGGGCGGTTCCTCCGGCCCGGCCAAGGGCGAGGAGACGCGGGCCGCGCGGACCGTGCAGGTGTGGGACCGCAGCCCGGCCTCGATCGCGGCCGTCGGCGACTCCATCACCCGCGGCTTCGACGCCTGCACGGTGCTCTCGGACTGCCCGGAGGTGTCCTGGGCGACCGGCACCAGCGACCAGGTGGACAGTCTGGCGGTACGGCTGCTGGGGCGGACCGGGGCGGCCGACCACAGCTGGAACTACGCGGAGACCGGCGCCCGGATGGCCGACCTGTCCGGCCAGATGGCCGAGGCGGTGGCCCGCAAGCCGCAGTTGGTGACGGTGATGGCGGGGGCGAACGACGCCTGCCGTACGTCGGTGCGGGCGATGACCTCGGTGGCCGACTTCCGTACCCAGTTCGAGGATGCGATGGGCACCCTGCGCAAGGCGCTGCCGAAGACGCAGGTGTACGTGTCCAGCGTGCCGAACCTGAAGCGGCTGTGGTCCGAGGGGCGGGCCAACCCGCTGGGCAAGCAGATCTGGAAGCTGGGCATCTGCCCTTCCATGCTGGCCGACGCGGACGATCTGACCAGCGTGGCGACCGTGCGCCGGGACAGGGTGCAGCAGCGGGTCGAGGAGTACAACAAGGTGCTGGCGGAGGTCTGCGCCAAGGACCGGCGGTGCCGTTTCGACGGCGGGGCGGTGTACGCGTACCGCTTCGGGACCGGTCAGCTCAGTCACTGGGACTGGTTCCATCCGAGCACCGACGGCCAGTCGAAGCTCGCGGCGATCGCCTACCGGACCATCACCGCGAAGGATCCGGTGGACTAGACCCTTGGCTTAGGGTTTCCCCATGAGCGAACTTTTCGGCACCCTTTCCGACGGCACCGAGGTGCACCGCTGGACGCTGGAGCGCGCGGGGACCCGGGTGCGGGTGCTGTCGTACGGCGGGATCGTGCAGTCGGTCGAGGTTCCGGACCAGGCCGGGCGGACGGCGGACGTGGTGCTGGGGTTCGCCGGTCTGGACGGCTACCTGGAGAACCCGGGGCCGTACTTCGGCGCCCTGGTCGGCCGGTACGCCAACCGGATCGCCGGCGCCCGCTTCCCGCTGGACGGCGTGACCTACGCGCTGGAGCCGAACAACGGGCCCAACTCCCTGCACGGCGGGGCGAGTGGCTTCGACAAGCGGGTGTGGGAGGTGGCGGCCGTCGAGCACGGGGTGCGGCTGTCGCGGGTGAGTCCGCACGGGGAGGAGGGGTTCCCGGGGCGGCTGGAGGTCGCCGTGACGTACCTGCTGGACGACTCGGGCGCGCTGCGCATCTCCTACGAGGCGGTCACCGACGCGCCGACCGTCGTGAACCTCACCAACCACAGCTACTTCAACCTGGCGGGCTCCGGGAACGCGGGCGGCCACGAGCTGCGGATCGCGGCCTCGCGCTACACCCCCGTCGACGGGGACCTGATCCCGACCGGGGTCCTGGCGGACGTCTCCGGCTCCCGTTTCGACTTCCGTACGGCCCGCAAGGTCGGCTCCGGGTACGACCACAACCTCGTCCTCGACAAGGGGGTGACGGCGGCCCCGGTGGAGATCGCCGAGCTGCACGACCCGGCGTCCGGCCGCACCCTCACCGTGGCCACCACCGAACCCGGCATCCAGCTCTACACCGCCGAGCACCTGACCGGCCCGTTCGCCCCCGGCGACGGTGTCGCCCTGGAGACCCAGCACTTCCCGGACTCCCCCAACCGGCCGGAGTTCCCGGGCACCCGGCTGGATCCCGGCGCGGTGTACCGCTCCGAGACGGTGTACGGCTTCGGGGTGCGCGGCTGACGCCGACGGCATACGAGCCCCGGCCCAGGGGTCAGGTCCCGGACCGGGGCTGCTCGAAGGGGACTCGTCCCGGCTCCGACCTTAACCGCGGCCGTGCGGCGGCGGCCGGTGCGGGAGCGCTCCACCGTGATCCCGTACGAATCCTTCACAAACGCCCACGAGGCGTCCCCGTACCGAACAGTCCCGAGCACTCGGCCCCGAACGCCGACGGGGGGTGGGCCGTGGTGTAGACCACATCGCGGCCCACACGCGATACTGCGCCCGACCGGCACCACGCACCCCACTGCGACGGAAGGCCAACTCCCTTGAGTTCCCTACGTGTTCGGATCGGCATCCTCGGCATCGCGCTGCTGGCCGGCGCGCTCGTCCCCACCGCGGCGCAGGCCACGACCACCCTCTCCCCCACCGTCGAGGAACGGCGGCTCGACCAGGCGGTGCCGCAGGAGATACTCCGGCGGTCCGGGTTCGACGACGTGGCGCCGGAGTTCGCCCGGGCGCTGGCGAACGCGCACTCCTACCCGCAGGCCCGGCAGGTCGTCGAGCGGCAGGGGTCGGTGCTGTGGCGGCGGGCCGTGGCCCGGGCGCAGGGACGGGGACCGGCCGGGGGTGACCTGAGCCGGGACGACGACCGGCCGCTGTACTGGGCGCGGCTGGGGATGACCCGCCAGGTGCGCACCTGGGAGCCGGAGTTCGGCGTGAGCGACCGGCAACGGGCCGCTCTGCTGGACGTGCTGGAGCGGACCTCGCGCGGCCAGACCGACATCAGGTATCCCGGCAAGGGGGTCCGGCGGATCCTCGTCACCGGGTTCGACCCGTTCACACTGGACCAGGACATCCGGATCTCCAATCCGTCCGGGGCGAGCGCGCTGGCCCTCGACGGGACGGTGATCGAGACCGCCGAGGGGCCCGCGCGGGTCGAGACGGCCGTGTTCCCGGTGCGCTGGGACGACTTCGCGGCGGGGACCGTGGAGCGGACCCTGCGGCCGTACCTGCCGAAGGTGGACCTGTTCACGACCGTGAGCCAGGGGCGGGTCGGGCGGTTCGACGTGGAGCGGACGAACGGGGCCTGGCGGGGCGGGTTCCCCGACAACGACGGCATCGGCCGGACCGAGACCGTCCCGGTCGCCGACCCGGCCTCGCAGCCGCAGTGGACGACCACCACCCTCCCGTACGCCGCGATCACGGCGGCGGACACGGGGCGTTTCCCGGTGTACGACCACACCGAGGTGACCGAGATCCCCGCGGGCGGCACCGACCCCGTCGTACGGGCGGACGGCCCGACCGCCGGATCCACCGCGCGGGCCGGCGGCGGCGGGAACTACCTCTCCAACGAGATCGCCTACCGGGCCACCCTGCTGCGCGACCGCCTCGGGCTGCACGACACGCTCCCCGGCGGGCATGTGCACACGCCGGTGCTGCAGTTCGGTGCCGGGAACACCACGGAGGTGACCGACCCGGAGTTCGTGCGCAACCGGGTGGACATCATCGACCAGGTGCGGGCGATCGTGACCGTGGCGGCCGACGCGAGCTTCAGGAAGTGACGGGTTCGTCCGCCCGCTCGTCCTCCGCCGCCGTCTCCTCGCCCAGCAGGTCACGGGCGAGGAGGGTGGCGCCCGCGACCGCGCCCGGCATCAGGAACACCGCGACGAACGGGACCAGGAAGGCCAGACCCAGCGGGGTCCCGAAGCCCCACACCAGGGTCTTGCGGGAGCGCAGCAGCGCGAGCCGGGCACGCAGGTCGACACCCCGGCGCTGGAGGGCGACGGCGGCGAGCTCCTCGGTGAGGAAGAAGCCGGTCACGAAGAAGCCGACGACGGGTACGACGGTCTGCCCGACGAGGGGCAGGAAGCCGAGGGCGAAGAGCAGCAGGCCCCAGAGGCCGGCGCGGACCAGGACGCGCAGGCTGTCCCGGGCCGAGATCCACAGCTCGCGCCAGAACGGCAGCCCGGACTCGGGTGCGGTGCCGTCGGGCGAGACGTCCGCGTCGACCTTCTCGGAGAGGTTCTCGTAGAACGGCTGGCCGATCAGCAACGTCACCGCGGTGAAGGTGAGGACGGCCAGCAGGAGGCCGAGGGCGAACAGGACGGCGGTGAGGAAGCCGCGGAAGAGGCCGAGCCAGGGGCTGGACCAGTCGTCGGCGAACGGGGTGGCCCAGCCGACGAAGTCCTCCCCCCATATCGCGAGGGCGACCAGGGCCGCCGCGTACAGGACGAGGGTGATCAGGCCGGGCAGCAGACCGAAACCGAACTGCCTGCCGTGCCGGCCGACCCACCGCTGGCCCTTGAGGAGATATCCGAAACCCACCCCGAGATCACGCATGGCGAAAACTTTACCGGGGCCGGGGCAGGGCACAGTGGGGTCAGGAACGCCCCCTGTGCCGCTGTTGAGTCGAACAGGTACATCTCGCCGTACCGATCTCAGGAACCGGCAGACAGTTCGCCCAGGTGGGTAGGGCGTTGTTCACAGTGGGAGCTGCCCCCCGGCGGCTCGGTTGAGGAGAACGGATGACGCAGGAGATCACCGTCCAGGGCACGGTCGCGGCGGGCTTCGAGGCGGTGCGCGAGGAGTTCGCCGCCTTCGTCGCCGGCGAACCGGCCGACTACGAGGGACAGTTGTGTGCGTACGTCCACGGCCGGCGGGTCGTCGACCTGTGGGCCGGCGAGGGGGCCGGCGGGGACTCCCTGTACGGCGTGTTCTCGTCCACCAAGGGGGCGGCGCATCTGGTCGTGGCGATGCTGGTGCAGGACGGCACGCTGGAGCTGGACCGCAAGGTCACCTACTACTGGCCGGAGTTCGGCGCCGAGGGCAAGGGCACGCTGACCCTGCGGGACCTGATCGCACACCGGGCGGGTCTGGTCGGCACCGACACCGGGTTCAGCCCGCAGGAGCTGGCCGACGACCGCGCGGTGGCCGAACGCCTCGCCGACCAGCGGCCGTTCTGGCGCCCGGGCACGGCCTTCGGCTACCACGCCCTCGTCATCGGCGCCCTCACCGGGGAGGTCGTGCGGCGCGCGACGGGCCGTACCCTCCAGGATCTGTACGAGGAGCGGGTCCGGGCACCATACGGCCTCGACTTCTTCCTGGGGCTGCCGGCCGTCCACGAGCCGCGCTTCCGCACGACCCTGCCGATGCGGCCGACCCCCGAGCAGCAGGCCCTGCTCGGCTCCGTCCCGTCCGGCCCGCAGACCCTGGCCGGGATCGCCTTCAACGAGCACGCGGCCGAACCCACGGTCCTGGCGGCCCTGCCCAACGACCCCCTGGTCCGCGCCAAGGGCCCGGCGTCCTTCGGCGGGGTGGCGTCGGCACGCGGCCTGGCCGGGATGTACGCGGCCCTGCTCAGCGAGATCGACGGCGAGGCCGCGCTGCTGAAGGAGGACACGGTGGCGGAGTTCGGCCAGTTCCACTCGGTGGGCTACGACCTGGTGACCCGGACCCATAGGTCGTACGGCCTGGGCTTCCAGGCGACGGCGGACACCTGGCACCCGTTCCTGGGCGCCGGCACGATCGGCCACAGCGGAGCAGCGGGCTCCCAGGCGTTCGCGGACCCGAGAAGCGGGGTCGCCTACGGCTACACGCGGCGAAGGTTCGCGTTCCCGGGAGGATCGGCGCCGGAGAACGACCGGCTGGCGAAGGCCGTGCACGAGGGAGCACTTGGAACACGCTGAGCGCAACTCACCCAAGGGGCGCGGGGAACTGCGGCCGGCCACCACGCACCCGCACCCGGCGCTGAACCGCACCCGGCAGACGAGAGGCCGCACCCCACGTCCAAGGGTGCGGCCTCCGCCATACACAACGACAGCCGTCGTACCGGCGTCACGCGGTCGCGTCAGAGCTTGACGATCATCTTGCCGGTGTTGTCACCACGCAGCACCCCGAGGAACGCCTCCACGTTGTTCTCGATGCCCTCGACGACCGTCTCCCCGTACTTCAGCTGCCCGGAGGCCACCCACGGGCCGACCTCGGCCACGAACTGCGGCTGGAGGTCGTAGTGGTCGCCGACCAGGAAGCCCTCGATGCGGCCGCGGGTCTGGATCAGGCGGGCGAGGTTCTTCGGGCCGGGGACCGGCTCGGTGCTGTTGTAGACGGAGATCATGCCGCAGACCGCGATCCGGCCGTCCCGGTTCAGCTGGCCGATGGCGGCCTCCAGATGGTCGCCGCCGACGTTGTCGAAGTAGACGTCGACACCGTCCGGGGCGACCTCGCGCAGCTGCTGGGCGACCGGGCCGTTCTTGTAGTTGAAGGCCGCGTCGAAGCCGTACTCCTCGACCAGCAGCTTCACCTTCTCGTCGGAGCCGGCCGAGCCGATCACCCGCGAGGCGCCCTTGAGCTTGGCGATCTGCCCGACCTGGCTGCCGACCGCGCCGGCCGCGCCGGAGACGAAGACCGAGTCGCCCTCCTTGAAGGAGGCGGTGCGCAGCAGACCCGCGTAGGCGGTGAGACCGGTCATGCCGAGCACGCCGAGGTACGTCGACAGGGGCGCGGCGTCGGCGTCGACCTTGACGGCGTTCTTCGCGTCCACGACCGCGTACTCGCGCCAGCCGAAGAAGTGCAGGACGTGGTCGCCGGCCGCGATGCCCTCGGCGTTCGACTCGACGACCTCGCCGACCGCGCCGCCCTGCATGACCTTGCCCAGCTCGAAGGGGGCGACGTACGACTTCGCGGCACTCATCCGGCCGCGCATGTACGGGTCGACGGAGAGGTACTTGTTCCGTACCAGCACCTGTCCCTCACCCGGCGTGGGGACCTCCGCCTCGACCAGGGCGAAGTCCTCGGGCTTCGGCCAGCCGACGGGACGGCTCATGAGGTGCCACTCGCGGTTGATCATGACATGCGCCTTTCCGAAATACTTCAGTAACTGAAACAACCATGCTCCTGAATATTTCAGGATGTCAAGTAACGGGGTACCCTGGAGTGCATGTCGTCCACACAGTCCACCCCCGCGCAGACCCGCCGCCCCGACGCCCTGACCCTGGAGGTCGTCGAGCTGATCGGGGACGTCGTGGCCCGTTTCTACGCGGACTACGAGGAGGCGGCGGGCGAGCACACCCTCACCGGGGCGCAGGCGCGGCTGCTCAGCCTGCTGTCGCTGGAGCCGCTGCCGATGCGCAAGCTGGCGCAGAAGCTGAAGTGCGAGCCGTCGAACGTGACGGGGATCGTGGACCGGCTGGAGGCGCGCGGGCTCGTGGAGCGGCGGCCCGACCCGGCGGACCGCCGGGTGAAGCTGGCCGCGGCGACGGACGAGGGCCGCCGGGTCGCCCGCGACCTGCGCGAGGGGTTGCGCTTCGCGCGCGAGCCGCTGGCGGGCCTTTCGGACGAGGAGCGGCTGTCGCTGCGCGACCTGCTGCGCAGGATGCTGGACGCCTAGGCGCTCCGCCGGGAGTGCCGCACTGTGCCCTCTGCCGACTGCGGCGCCGTCGTGGCTGGTCGCGCCCACGCGGCGGAGCCGCATATTGATACAGCCCCGCGCCCCTTCGGGGCGCTGCCGGACCCGCTCAGGGGCCGGCACCCGACGGCGCCGGCCCCTCGGGGCGGGTCAGGCGAACTGGCCGGGCTGGTAGTCGCCGGCCGGCTGCTGGAAGATGACGTTCAGCCGGTTGAAGGCGTTGATCGCGGCGATCGTCGCCACCAGGGCGACGAGTTCCTCCGAGTCGTAGTGCTTGGCGGCGTTCGCCCAGACCTCGTCCGGTACGCCGCCGGCCGCGTCGGCGATGCGGGTGCCCTGCTCGGCCAGCTCCAGGGCCGCGCGCTCGGCCTCGGTGAACACGGTGGCCTCGCGCCAGGCGCCGACCATGTGCAGGCGCTGCTGGGTCTCGCCGGCGGCGGCCGCGTCCTTGGTGTGCATGTCGAGGCAGAAGCCGCAGCCGTTGATCTGGCTGGCGCGGATCTTCACGAGCTCCAGGGTGGAGTCCGGGATCGACGTCTCGTGGGCGACCTTGCCGGCGCCGACGAAGTGCTTGATCAGCTTGTTGGCGGTGGGGCTGGCGAAGAGGTTCAGACGGGCTTCCACGGTGTGCTCCCTGTGGTGTCTCTCAGCGGGTTACACACCTACGACGGAGCGGGCTCGTCGAATGTGACACGTTTGCTGGATTTGCTTTGGTGGTGCCCTGAAGGGGCGCTCCACTCACGTACACCACCAAAGGAACCGGTTGCACGTCTGGCTGGGCGACGGGGCGGGGGCCGAGGTCGTCGGGTCCGCCGTCGGGGTCGAGGCCGCCGTGGTCGTCGGGGTGGCCGCCGGGGCCGTCACCGTGCCCGGGTCCGTCGTCGCCGACCGGGCCGACGCGTCCGGGGACGCCGACGGGGAGTCGGACGCCTTGTCCTTCGACGAGGAGGGGGACGGGGAGGCCGAGGGGTCGGCCGAGGCGGAGCCCCCCGCGCCGGTCGCGCCGGACGTGTCGCCCAGGGGCTGCGCGGTCGTACCCGGGGACGACGTCGACGTACCGCCGTCGGTGGTGCTGCCGCCGCCCGCGGCCGTGTCGGGGGTCGTGAACGGTATGGCGTCCGTGCCGAGTTCGGCGAGGCTCAGGCCGCCCGCCGCCAGCACGCACGCCGCGGTCACCAACAGGACTCTGCGGCGGCGCCGGCGATGGGCCGCGGCCTTGCGGTCGCGACGGCTCGGGTCGGGGACGCCCGGCTCCTCGGGATCCTCGGCAGGGCTCTCGGCGGCCCGCCCCCGGCTCCGGTCGCCGCGCCCGCGTGCCGCCCGCCGCCGCTCGGCCCGGCCGCCCGTCGGCGCCGCGTCGTCCTCGTCGTCCCCGTCGTCCGCGCCGTCGTGACCGTGGCCGGCTTCGGGGCCGGCTTCGGGGCCGGCTTCGGGGCCGTAGGGCTCGGCGGTGAACTCTGGCTCCGGGTACGGCGTTCCACCGGGCGCAACCGGTTCGGGGGCGGCCGCTTCGCGCGCGGACGCGCGTAGCGTTTCGACCGGTGTGCCGCACCCCGGGCAGGCGAGGGCTCCGTTGAGGTGCCGTCGGCACGGGTAGCAGTAGTCCATGACGCGGGAAGACTAAGTTCCCCACGGGTCACATAACCAGCCACCCCTGTGAAGGTTCTGTGGGGGACCGAAAAACCTATCGCAAGCCTTGCCGAAACCGTTACCTGTTCGACCCATTGACACTCCCGCCGCCCCGTCCTTACTGTCACGCCAGCATTTCGAACGCGTGACGAAATCTCGAACAGCTGAGGGGCAACTGCCGTGCGCATCACCGGAATCAGCACACACGTGGTCGGGACGCCGTGGCGCAACCTGACGTACGTCCAGGTGCACACCGACGAGGGGATCACGGGAGTCGGCGAGACCCGGATGCTCGGTCACACCGACGCGCTGATCGGCTATCTCCGGGAGGCCGAGGCCAACCACATTCTCGGTTCGGACCCGTTCGCAGTGGAAGACCTCGTACGCCGGATGAAGTACGGCGACTACGGCCGGGCGGGTGAGATCGTCATGTCCGGCATCGCCGTCGTCGAGATGGCCTGCTGGGACATCAAGGGCAAGGCGCTGGGCGTGCCCGTGTGGCAGCTGCTCGGCGGGAAGGTCACCGACAAGGTCAAGGCGTACGCCAACGGCTGGTACACCACCGAGCGGACGCCGGAGGCGTACCACAAGGCCGCCCAGGGGGTCATGGCGCGCGGGTACAGGGCGCTGAAGATCGACCCGTTCGGCACCGGGCACTTCGAGCTCGACCACGAGCAGACCCTGTACGCCGTGTCGCTCATCGAGGCCGTGCGGGACGCCATCGGGCCGGACGCCGAGCTGATGCTGGAGATGCACGGCCGGTTCTCGCCCTCGACCGCGGTGCGGCTGGTGCGCGAGCTCGCCCCCTTCAAGCCGGCCTGGCTGGAGGAGCCGGTGCCGCCGGAGAACCTGAAGGCGCTGGAGAAGGTCGCCGCCAAGGTGGACATCCCGGTCGCCACCGGCGAGCGCATCCACGACCGCATCGAGTTCCGCGAGCTCTTCGAGAGCCAGGCGGTGGACATCATCCAGCCGGACGTCGGCCATATCGGTGGTATCTGGGAGACGAGGAAGCTCGCCGCCACCGCCGAGACGCACTACGTGCTGGTCGCTCCGCACAACGTCGGCGGCTCGGTGCTCACCGCCGCCTCCCTCCAGGTGGGGTTCACCTCCCCGAACTTCAAGATCCTGGAGCACTTCAACGACTTCGCCGACGCCGAGATCAAGAAGGTGGTCAAGGGGGCGCCGGAGGTCGTGGACGGGTACTTCCACCTGTCCGACGCGCCGGGGCTCGGGGTCGAGTTCGACGCCGACGCGGCCGCCGAGTTCCCGCAGCAGCAGGCCCGGTTCGACCTGTGGGCCGAGGGCTGGGAGCAGCGCAAGCCCAAGGGGACCCAGTGAGCTCCCAGGTCGTCGTCGAGGCGCCCGGCGTCCACCGGGTCGAGGCGCACACGCCCCGCGAGCCCGGCCCCGGCGAGGCGCTGGTCGCCGTGCACGCGGTCGGGATTTGCGGAAGCGACCGTGAGGTGTACCAGGGGAACCGGCCCGAGGGGTATGTGCGATACCCGTTGACGCCGGGGCACGAGTGGTCGGGGACGGTGCGCTCGGTCGGTACCGGTGTCCCCGCCTCGCTCGTCGGCCGCAAGGTCGTCGGCGAGGGGTTCCGGAACTGCCAGGTGTGCGACCGCTGCCATGCCGGTGAGACCACCCTGTGCACCGACGGCTACGAGGAGACCGGCTTCACCCAGCCGGGCGCCATGGCCGCCACCCTCACCCTGCCGGCCCGCCTGCTGCACGCCCTCCCGGACGACGCCGACCTCACGGCGGCCGCCCTGCTCGAGCCCGCCGCCTGTATCGCGGCGGCCGCGCTCAAGGGCAACGCCCGGCCGGGCGAGCGGGTCGCGGTGGTCGGCACCGGGACGCTGGGCATGTTCGCCGTCCAGTTCCTGCGCGCGATCTCGCCGGGCGAACTGCTGGTGGTCGGGACCCGGAACGACCGGGAGGCCCTCTCCCGGCAGTTCGGCGCCACCGACTTCCGTACCAAGGACCAGCAACTGCCCGACGATTTCGACGTGGTCATCGAGACCGCCGGGTCCGCGTCCGCCGCGCGCACCGCCGCCTCCCTGCTCAGGCGCGGCGGACGCCTGGTCCTGACCGGTATCCCGGCCGCCGGTGCCGAGGGTCTGGACCCGACCGACCTCGTCGTACGGCAGCTGGAGGTGCACACCGTCTTCGGGGCACCGCCGGACGCCTGGGCGCACACGGTCCGGGTCTTCGGGGCCGGTCTCCTCGACCCGTTGCCACTGGTCACGCATGAGCTGCCGTTGACCGAGTTCCCGCAGGCCATCGAGCTGGTGGGGGCCGGTGATCCAAAGGTGGGCAAGGTGCTGCTCCGCCCCTGAGTCGTACGCCGGTCGCGGCGTGCCCTGACCTCGCCGTGACCGGCGTACCACCAACGCCGTTTTTCTACCCAGAGCCGCGAACCTTGTCCGAAATACCGAACACGAAGGACAGCTTGTGACGACCGACGCTTCCGTTACGGCGGCCCGCCGACCCGGTGAGCAGGCGCTCACCGCTCTCGGCCTGGGTGCGCCCGCCCTCGACCCCGCCGACGCCTCCGCCCACAGCTTCCCGGGCGGCGGCAAGTGGCGCACCGAGATCCCCTCCTGCGAGGGTCCCGAGGCGCTGGCCGTCGTTCTCAAGGAGTCCTCGCGGCTCGACGTGCCCATCCACCGGATCAGCCAGGGCAGCGGTGTGTGGATGCTCACCGACGCCGAGATCACCGAGATGGTCGACGCGACCGGCGAACGGGACATCGAGCTCTGCCTGTTCACCGGACCGCGCGGCACCTGGGACATCGGCGGCTCGGTGCGCTCCGACTCACGGGGGGCCGGACTGCGTGCCCGCGGCCACGACGCCGTCGCCGGGTGCGTCGAGGACGCGGTCCGGGCGACGGAGCTGGGCGTCAAGTGCCTGCTCGTCGCCGACGAGGGCGTGCTGTGGACGCTGCACCGGGCCCGGCAGGCCGGGATCATCCCGGCCGACACCACGCTGAAGGTGTCCGCGCTGATCGGACCGGTCAACCCGGCCTCGTACTCGGTCTTCGAGCACCTCGGCGCCGACTCCGTCAACGTGCCGAGCGACCTGACGCTCGATCACCTCACCGAGATCCGCCGGGTGTCCGGCGCTCCTCTGGACATGTACATCGAGGCTCCGGACGACCTCGGCGGCTACATCCGGATGTACGAGGTCGCCGAGCTGATCCGGCGCGGCGCGCCGATCTACCTGAAGTTCGGGCTGTCCAGGGCTCCCGGCATCTACCCGTGGGGCACCCATCTGCGGGACGTCACCCTGGACACCGCGCGCGAGCGGGTGCGGCGGGGGCGGCTCGCCCTGGACCTGCTCGCCCGGCACGGGGCGGACGGGGAGATGGCGCCGCTGGGGTCGCGGCTGCCGGGTTCTCTCCGCCGGTTCCCGGTCGAGGGTTCCGCCTGATGAACGTCGGGGGCTGCGGGCCGTCAGTGGCTGGTCGCGCCCACGCGGCGGAGCCGCACATCGATACAGCCCCGCGCCCCTTACGGGGCGCTTTCACCGACCTTGCTTGAAATCTCTCAACGTCGAGAAGAACAGGGACCGATCACATGCGCACTCGCAGAAGCGCCCTTACCCTCATAGCCGGGGCCGCCTCGCTCGCTCTCACGTTGTCCGCCTGCGGGCAGAGCAGTGAGGGGGGCAGCAAGGAGAGCAGCGGCAGTGTCAAGGGCTCGACCATCGGCATCGCCATGCCGACCAAGTCCTCCGAGCGCTGGATCGCCGACGGCAACAACGTCGTCAAGAACCTGAAGGCCAAGGGCTACAAGGCCAAGCTGGTCTACGGCGAGGACGACCCGGACACCCAGGTCTCGCAGATCGAGAACCTGATCACGCAGGGCGTCAAGGGCCTGATCATCGCGGCCATCGACAACAAGTCCCTGAACAACGTGCTCCAGGAGGCCGCGGACGCCAACATCCCGGTCATCGCGTACGACCGGCTGATCCTCGGCACGAAGAACGTCGACTACTACGCGTCCTTCGACAACGAGAAGGTCGGTGTCGAGCAGGGCACGTACATCGTGCACAAGCTGGGGCTGGACAGCGGCAAGAAGGGCCCGTTCAACATCGAGCTGTTCGCCGGCTCGAACGACGACAACAACACCAAGTACTTCTTCAACGGCGCGATGAGCGTGCTCCAGCCGTACATCGACAAGAAGGAGCTGGTGGTCAAGTCCGGCCAGACCGCGCTGAACAAGGTCACCACGCTGCGCTGGGACGGCGCGACCGCACAGGCCCGGATGGAGGACATCCTCACCTCCTCCTACAAGTCCGCCAAGGTCGACGCGGTGCTCTCGCCGTACGACGGCATCTCGATCGGCATCATCGCCGCCCTGAAGTCGGACGGCTACGGCTCCAGCAGCCAGCCGCTGCCCGTCATCACCGGGCAGGACGCCGAGCTGGCCTCGGTGAAGTCGATCATCGCGGGCGAGCAGACGCAGACCGTCTACAAGGACACCCGGCAGCTCGCCAAGGTCGCCTCGACCATGATCGACGACGTCCTGAACAAGAAGACGCCGCAGACCAACGACACCAAGACGTACGACAACGGCTCCAAGGTCGTCCCCGCCTACCTGCTGCAGCCGGTCAGTGTCGACAAGTCCAACTACGAGGACGTCCTGGTCAAGGGCGGCTACTACACCGACGCCGAGCTCAAGTAACCGCCGCCCCCTACTGATTGGAAGGCAGACCATGGCGGGACCCGTCCTGGAAATGCGCTCGATCGTCAAGACCTTTCCCGGCGTCAAGGCGTTGTCGGACGTCACACTGACCGTCCGTCAGGGCGAGGTCCACGCCATCTGCGGGGAGAACGGCGCCGGCAAGTCGACCCTGATGAAGGTCCTCTCCGGCGTCCACCCGCACGGCAGTTACGAGGGCGAGATCCTCTTCGAGGGGGAGCCCTGCGCGTTCGGTGACATCCGGGCCAGCGAGCAGCGCGGCATCGTCATCATCCACCAGGAGCTGGCGCTGTCGCCGTACCTCTCGCTGGCGGAGAACATCTTCCTCGGCAACGAGCACGCCAAGGGCGGGTTCATCGACTGGCGGGAGACCCTGCGGCACGCCACCGAACTGCTGCGCCGGGTCGGTCTCGACGACCACCCGGAGACCCGCGTCACCGACATCGGCGTGGGCAAGCAGCAGCTGGTGGAGATCGCGAAGGCGCTGTCGAAGAAGGTGAAGCTGCTCATCCTGGACGAGCCGACCGCGGCCCTGAACGACGAGGACAGCGGCAAACTCCTGGACCTGATCCTGGAGTTGAAGAACCAGGGCATCACCTCGATCATCATCTCGCACAAGCTCAACGAGATCCGCCGGGTCGCCGACTCGGTGACGATCATCCGGGACGGCCACTCCATCGAGACCCTCGACGTGAAGTCGAAGGAGACGACCGAGGAGCGGATCATCTCCGGCATGGTGGGCCGCGACCTGGACCACCGCTTCCCGGAGCGGACCGCGTACAAGGGCGAGGCGGACGCGGCACCGGCCCTGGAGATCCGCGACTGGACCGTGCGGCACCCGATCGACCAGGAACGCAAGGTCGTCGACGACGTGTCGATCCACGTCCGGCGCGGCGAGATCGTCGGCATCGCGGGCCTGATGGGCGCCGGCCGCACCGAACTCGCGATGAGCGTCTTCGGGCGGACGTACGGCCGCTACGACGGCGGCTCGGTCCTCAAGGACGGCACGGAGATCCGTACCAAGTCGGTCGCCGAGGCGGTCGGGCACGGCATCGCGTACGTCACCGAGGACCGCAAGCACTACGGCCTCAACCTGATCGACACCATCAACCGCAACATCTCGCTGACCGCACTGAACAAGGTGGCCAGGCGCGGGATCGTGGACGAGCACGAGGAGCGGCAGGTCTCCGAGGGCTACCGCAAGTCCATGAACATCAAGGCGCCGACGGTCTTCGAGCCGGTGGGCAAGCTGTCGGGCGGCAACCAGCAGAAGGTCGTCCTCAGCAAGTGGATCTTCGCGGGTCCGGACGTGCTGATCCTGGACGAGCCGACCCGCGGGATCGACGTGGGCGCCAAGTACGAGATCTACACGGTCATCGACCAGCTCGCCGCCCAGGGCAAGGCGGTCGTCTTCATCTCCTCCGAGCTGCCCGAGCTGCTCGGCATGTGCGACCGCATCTACACCATGGCCGCGGGCCGCCTGACCGGCGAGGTGCCCAGGGCCGAGGCCACGCAGGAAGTGCTGATGCGCCATATGACGAAGGACAAAGAGGTATCGCGATGAGCACGGATGTCACCGCCAAGAGCCCGGCGCCCGCGCCGCCGGGCAGGAGCGGATCGGCCGTGGACCGAGGTCTGCTCCGCCTCGTCCTCGACGGGCTGCGCCGCAACATGCGCCAGTACGGCATGCTGATCGCGCTCGGTCTGATCGTCGCCCTGTTCGCGGTGTGGACCAACGGGGACCTGCTGCTGCCGCGCAACGTCTCCAACCTGGTGCTCCAGAACAGCTACATCCTGATCCTCGCCATCGGCATGATGATGGTGATCATCGCCGGGCACATCGACCTGTCGGTCGGCTCGCTGACCGCGTTCGTGGGCGCCTTCGCGGCCGTGCTGACGGTCAATCACGGGGTGCCCTGGCCGATCGCGCTGGTCCTGTGCCTGGTGATGGGTGCCGTGGCCGGCTCGCTGCAGGGCGTGCTGATCGCCTACCTGGGCATACCGTCGTTCATCGTCACCCTCGCCGGGATGCTGCTCTTCCGGGGCCTCACCGAGATCCTGCTCCAGGGCCAGACCATCGGCCCCTTCCCGAACGGCCTCCAGAACCTGGGCAACGGCTTCCTCCCCGAGGTGGGCCCGCACACCAACTACCACAACATCACGATGCTGCTGGGCATCGTGCTGATCGCCGCCGTGGTCTGGCAGGAGTTCCGCGACCGGCGCCGCCAGCAGGAGTTCTCCCTGGACGTGCTGCCCACCCGGCTCTTCCTGGTCAAACTGGTCGCGCTGGGCGCCGCGATCCTCGTCCTCACCCTGCTGCTCGCCAGCTACAAGGGCGCCCCGATCGTCCTGATCGTGCTCGGCGCGCTGGTCGTCGGCTACGGCTACGTGATGCGCAACGCGGTCTTCGGCCGGCACATCTACGCGATCGGCGGCAACCTGCCGGCGGCAAAGCTGTCCGGCGTCAAGGACAAGAAGGTCACCTTCTACGTCTTCCTGAACATGGGCGTGCTCGCGGCCCTGGCCGGTCTGGTGGTCGCCGCCCGGCTGAACGCGGCCTCGCCGAAGGCGGGTGACGGCTTCGAACTGGAGGCGATCGCCTCCTCGTTCATCGGCGGCGCCTCCATGAGCGGCGGTGTCGGCACCATCCTCGGTGCCATCATCGGCGGTCTCGTCCTCGGCGTGCTGAACAACGGCATGAACCTTCTCAGCGTCGGCACCGACTGGCAACAGGTGATCAAGGGCCTCGCCCTCCTGGTGGCGGTCGGATTCGACGTGTGGAACAAGCGCAAGTCCGGTTCATAAGTCAGCTCGGGCCCCGCCGGAAGGCGGGGCCCCACCTTTGTGGGAGCCGCACATGGAACTGAACAGACGCACGGTCATCGCAGGAGCCGCAGCCGCGGGTATCGCCGCGAGCACGCTCGGCGCGGGTACGGCGCAGGCCGCCTCGGGAGGCAGGAAACCCGTGAAGGAACTCTTCGGCACCCTCGCCGACGGCACCAAGGTCTACCGCTGGTCCCTGGAGAACGGCGGCACCCGCCTCAAGGTCCTCTCCTACGGCGGCATCATCCAGTCCCTGGAGATCCCGGACCGGCACGGCAAGTACGCCAACGTGTCGCTCGGTTACGACAACCTGGCCGCGTACGTCGCCGGAACCACCTTCTTCGGCGCGACCATCGGCCGGTACGGGAACCGGATCGCCAAGGGCCAGTTCACCCTCGACGGCAAGTCCTACCAGCTCTCCGTCAACGACGGCGTCAACAGCCTGCACGGCGGTGCCAAGGGCTTCAACACGAAGGTCTGGGACATCGAGGGCTTCACCTCGGGCTCCGACGTCGGCCTGCACCTCCACTACACGAGCGTCGACGGCGAGATGGGCTACCCGGGAACCCTCAGGACGAAGGTGACCTTCACCCTCGACCGGCACGGCGCCTGGATCATCGACTACGAGGCCACCACCGACAAGCCGACCGTGGTCAACCTCACCAACCACACCTACTGGAACCTGGCCGGCGAGGGCACGGGCACGATCGAGGACCACGAGCTGACGATCGCCGCCGGCCGCTACACGCCCACCGACTCGGGCCTGATCCCCACGGGCGAGCTGGCCACGGTCTCCGGTACCCCCTTCGACTTCCGCAAGGGCAAGCCGGTCGGCCGGGACATCCGCGCGGGCCACCCCCAGCAGGTGCAGGCCAAGGGCTTCGACCACAACTGGGTCCTCGACAAGGGTGTCACGGCCAGGCCGGAGCACATCGCCACGCTGCGCGACCCGCGCTCCGGCCGCACCCTGAAGATCGCCACGGACCAGCCGGGCCTGCAGTTCTACTCGGGCAACTTCCTCGACGGCACACTCATCGGCACCTCCGGTCACACCTACCGGCAGGGCGACGGGCTGTGCCTGGAGACACAGCACTTCCCGGACTCGCCGAACCACGCCGACTTCCCGTCGACGGTGCTCCGGCCGGGGCAGGTCTACAGGACGCGGACGGTCCACACGTTCGACGCCTGAGGTGAGACAGCGTGGGCGCGGCCGGTAAGGGGCTGGTCGCGCCCGCGCGCGTTCGGTTCCAAGAAGAAACGTAAACTCACACTTTTTTCACACGCGTTGAACGGCGCCGCACCCGCCCCCGTATTCAAGGACGGCCCGTGCTCCCCCGCGCGGGCCGCCCAAGACGACGGGCCCGGACGTCCCCATCGGGCCCGCCTCATACGGAGGTTCAATGGCCGGCAGCGTCACCTCGTTGTTCCGCAGCGGTGCTCACAGCCCGTCGATGGCGGCGCTGACCCGCGAGGGGGGCGACGGAACCGGCCCGGTCGACTTCTGCATACCCTGCAACCCGTACTTCCCCACCCCGGCCATGATGGAAACGATGGCCGCCCGGCTGAAGGACATCGTCACCTACTACCCGAGCAGCGCCGACACCATCACCGCCGAGCTGTGCCAGCTCCTCCAGCTCCCCCCGCAGGCCGTGGCCATGGGCAACGGGTCCACCGAGCTGATCACCTGGATCGACCACCTGCTGGTCCGCGAGTCCCTCGCCATCCCCGTCCCCACCTTCGGCCGCTGGACCGACCAGCCGATGGAGACCGGCAAGCGCGTCGACATGTTCCCGCTCCAGGAGTCCAACGGCTTCGCGCTGGACCTCGCGCAGTACGCCGAGTTCATCCGCAAGCGGGGCACCAGGGTCGCCGTCATCTGCAACCCCAACAACCCCGACGGCGGCTTCCTGCACAAGCAGGCGCTGGTGCAGTTCATGGACGCCATGGCCGACCTGGACCTGATCGTCATCGACGAGTCGTTCCTGGAGTTCGCCGACGCCGAGGCCGAGCCCAGCGTCGTCCAGGAGGCCATGCTGCGGCCCAACGTCATCGTGCTGCGCAGCCTCGGCAAGAACTTCGGCCTGCACGGCATCCGCTTCGGCTACATGGTCGCCAACCCCGCGCTGGCCGGCAAGGTCCGCTCGATGCTCCCGAAGTGGAACCTCAACGCGTTCGCCGAGTACGTCGTCTTCATGCTCAAGGAGCACGGCGCCGAGTACGCGCAGAGCCTGCTGCAGGTCCGCAAGGACCGCCTGGAGATGGCCAGCCAGCTCGCCACCCTGCCCGGCCTGACGGTCTACCCCTCGCAGGGCAACTTCCTCTTCGTGCGCCTTCCCGTCGGCGCCGAGGGCACCGTGGTGCGGGACCGGATGCTCACCGAGCACCGGATCCTGGTCCGCGAGTGCGGCAACAAGATCGGATCTTCCAGCCGCTTCCTGAGGCTCGTGGTGCGCCCCGAGGTGGACGTGCGTCGCCTGGTGTCCGCCATGGAGCAAGTCCTCTACGGGTCCAGGAGGGGAGCCGCCGTACCCGAGCTGAGCACCGGGACCAGCTACAGCTCGGGTACGGCGGCGGTGGATCGGCTGGTCAGCGAGACCAACGGGGCGGGCATGCAGCTCGCGCAGGCCGTCGGCGCGATGCCCGTCCCGGGGCTCGCCGCCGCTCCCGCCGCCGGCGTCGGCATGCCGCTCCCCGTCGCCGCGCAGCACGGCGGCGCCGGGATGCCGATGCCGGCGGCAGCCATGCAGATGCAGCAGCCTCAGCAGCAGCCGATGATGGCACCAGTGCCTCAGATGGCACCGGCACCCCAGATGGCGCCGGTCGCCCAGATGGCACCCGCACCCCAGATGGCACCGGTCGCCCAGATGGCACCGGCGCCCGCACCGGCCCCGATGCCCATGCAGATGCCGACCCCTGTTCCGGCCCCCGCCCCGGCCGGGCCCACGCCGCCCGGCGTGCCGGCGCGGGGTGGTCTCACCGCCGCGCAGGTACGGGGCATGACCGCGCCCGCACCCCCTGCCCCGAACCTGGCCCCGGCCCCGGCCACCGGCTGGCCCAACGCCCAGAGCTGGCCGAACGCGGCGGGGATGGGCCAGGCCGGTTAGCCACCCGCCGTAGGGGTGCGGTGCATGGCCGGGTGCGGCACCGTCGCGGCTTGTCGCGCAGTTCCCCGCGCCCCTTACGGGGCGCTTGACCCGAGCGGCACCACAAGTCACCGTGACTGGCCGCGCCCACGCGGCGGCAGCCGCAGATTCAACACAGCCCCGCGCCCCTTTCGGGGCGCTTGATCTGCCCGGAGTCAAAAGTCGCCGCGGCTGATCCAGTCCCGTACCCGCAACCGTGCCCCGTAAGGGGCGCGGGGAACTGCGCGACCAGCCCCCACCGGCCCGCGGTGGGCGAAACGGCGGAGTGCTCAGCCTCGCACGGCGCTCAGCAGTGAGGCTCCCAAGGGCAGGGGATGGCAGGCCTCCGGCTTGAAGCCCGCCTCCTCCAACAGGCGCCCGTAGTGGGCCTCTTCCCTTTCACGGCCGCCCACGTTGCACAGCATGTGGAGGTCCCAGGCCGCCGCCGCCCGGCTGGGGAGGAGGCGTTCCACGATCAGTAGGCGGCTGCCCCGGCGCATCGCCCGGGCGCACCGGTGCAGGATGGTCAGGCAGCGGTCGTCGTCCCAGTCGTGCAGGACGCGGGACAGGAGATAGACGTCGCCGTCAGCCGGGACGGAGTCGGTGAAGTCGCCCTCGACGAAGGTGCAGCGGCCGGTCAGGTCGGCCAGGTGGGCGCGGGCAGCCGTCAGGGCCTCGGGGCGTTCCAGGAGGACGCCGTCCAGGTGGCCGTGGGCGCGCAGGACCCGGCCCAGCAGTGCGCCGTTGCCACCGCCGACGTCCACCACGCGTCGTACGCCGGAGAAGTCGACCAGGTCCGGCACCGGTGTGAACATCTCGGCGCTCGCCGCCATCGACCGGTGGAAGAGGTCGCCGAGTTCGGGGTGCTCGGCGAAGTAGCGGAAGTGGTGCTTGCCGTAGCGGTGGGCGAAAGCTTCCTGCCCAGTGCTGACGGCGTACGGGAGGCCGGCGAAGGAGTCGTAGAACGGGCCGCCGTAGAGCAGTGCGAGGGGGTGGAGGGAGTGGTCCGTGCCGGTGCGCAGGGGCTCGCCCAGGGCGGTGAGGTGGTAGGTGCCGTCGGAGGAGGCTGTCAGCAGGCCCAGGGTGGAGAGGTAGCGCAGGAGGCGGTGGAGGGCGTCCGGGTCGGTGTGGGTGCGGGTCGCGAGGGTGGCGGCGTCGAGGCCGGGCCGGTCGGCGAGGTGGTCGGCGATGCCCAGTTCGGCCATGGTGCGGACGGCCTGGGTGGCCCAGGCGCCGGTCATCACGCCGAGCAGCGCGAGGGTGGGGTCGGGGAGGGGTTCCTGGCGCCCGGGGAGGCGGAGTTCGAAGCGCCGGTGGTCGGTGGTGCGGAAGTAGAGGACGGTGACGTTCTCGTGGTTGTTGTAGCCGCCGCCGTCCGGGACCGCGCCGCCGCGTTCCGTCAGCAGGGTGCGCAGTCCGGCGGGGATCACCCGGCCCGGTGCGGTCACGGCGAAGGCGTGGTGGGACTCGTGGCCGTTGCTCCGTTCGTCGGCGGCGACCGTCTCCAGCGGGGAGCCGGGCGGCACGGGCAGCGCGAAGATCTCCACGCTCCGCCCGGCCACGGGCACGTGCACGATCCCGACCGGGCTGTCCCCGAGGGCGGCGCCGTAGCGCCGGGCCAGCCGCCCGCGCACCACCACGCTCGGTGTGACGGGGCCCGGGTCGAGGCCGGCGCCGCGCAGGTCGTCGCGGAGCCCGTCGAGGGCGGTGGGGAAGACCAGTACGGCAGTGTGGTCGTAGCCGAGGTGGCGGGCGACGTCGGTCCGCTCGTCGGCCGTCAGGCCGGGCAGCAGCCCGGCGAGGACCTGGTCCGTGTCGTGGTCGCGGGCGTGGTCGGCCGCGCGCCGGATGCGTACCAGGTCGGCTTCCGTCAGACATGCCTGTACGACGGAGAGGTTCATGAAGAATTCCCGTTGATCGTGATGGTGGGGCAGGAAGAACCGGGGACGATGGGCCCCGGGGGTCAGATGCCGGTGTAGTTCTCGGCGAAGAAGTCCTGGTGCGTGCGGGAGGTGCGCAGGCTCTCCAGGCGGGCGTACTGCAACGCACGTGCGTAGCGGGCCTCGTCGGCGTCACCGGTGCCGGTGCCGGTGCCGTCCGCGCCGGCCGGGCCGTGCAGGAGGCCGCTCATCCAGTGCGAGAACTCATGGGCGCGCCAGACGCGGGGCAGGCAGTCGGCGGCGTACCTGGCGAGGCCGGTTCCGTCGCCGTGCGCCAGGGCCTCTTCGAGGGCCCGGGCCAGCAACTCGGCCTGGAGGATGGCGAGATTGGCGCCCTTGGCGGCGGAGGGGCTGATGAGTCCGGCCGCGTCGCCGGCCAGCCAGAGGCGCCCGGCGCCCGGGGACTCCAGGACGTCGGAGCGCAGGTCGACGACCGCCTTCTCCAGGACGGTGCCGTCGCGCAGCGGCCCGAACTCGGCGGCCCGCAGCCGGGTCGCCAGCTCCGTCCAGATCCGGTCCTGGCTCCAGTCGGCGGGGGCGGTGCCGCGCGGGCACTGGAGGTAGTAGCGGGTGACGGTGGCGGTCCGTGCCATGTGACCGGCGAACCCGCGCTCGTGCAGGGCGTATCCGACCGCCTCCAGGCTGGGCGGGGCCGCGACCAGTACGGCCAGCCAGGAGACCCCGTGGTCCCAGCGGGCGGTCCGGATGCCGCGGGCGGTCAGTGCGGCGCGGCCGGTCCCGCGGTGCCCGTCACAGCCGGCGACGTACCGCCCGGTGACGTCCGCGCCACCGCGCACCCGCACCCGGCCCTCGGCCACCTGCTCCGCCTCGGCGCCGAAGCGGATCTCCCCGCCGCGCCGCAGGTACTCGGCGACCAGGTCCCGTACGAGTTCCTGCTGGGGGTAGACGGTGTGCGGCTCGCCGAGGCCCGACTTGCCGTAGTCCAGGGTGAATTCGCCGCTCTCGCTGCGGAACAGGCAGGTGGTGTGGGTCGTCCCGCGGGCCAGCAGGCCGGCCGCCAGGCCGTGCTCGGTCAGCACGCGCACGGAGTGCGGGGCGAGGAATCCGGCCCGGGCCCGGCCCTCCACCGCGGCACGGTCGCGCCGCTCCAGGATCACGCAGTCGATGCCGCGGTCCAGCAGCAGGTTCCCCAGTACGAGCCCTGCCGGGCCGGCACCGAGGATCACTGCATCGACCTGTGCTGTTGCCATGCCCCACCCCTGGAGTTGCTCTTTGTCCAGAAGGTTTCATATCAGCCACATCCGGCACAGAAGCGGAGGAAGTGGACTAATTACCCCTAAAGGGTTGCCTGAGGCAGCGAGAGTCGTCGAAGACGCGCGCGAACAGCGCCGAAACGGCGCGATGCCCGCCCGCAACGAATGCGGACGGGCATCGGATCGAGCGCCGGGCAGGCCTTGCACCTGCATTTCCCCGCAGGAAGCGGAGCGTCTTTCCTTGGACCACCAACGCAGCACCAGCCACCGCGAGTTACGGCGACCAGCTCGGTAACGATCATACCGCACGCAACGCGTCGCCCCGCCCCTCACCTTCATCGAGCTTGCTGACCAGGCCGCGCAGTACCGGACCGTACTCGGGGTGGGCGAGGGCGGAGGCCATCTGGGCGACCAGGTAGTCGGCGGGGTTGCCGGTGTCGTACCAACGGCCCTGGATGACCTGCCCGTACACGGCCCGGCTGGCGGCGTAGGCGTTGATGGCGTCGGTCAGGTAGACCTCGCCGGTCCGGCGCTCGTACCAGCGGCGGGTCTGCTCGCGCAGCTCGTCGATGATGCCCGGGGTGACGACGTAGCCGCCGATGGCCGCGTACGGCGACGGCGCGTCGGCCGGTGCGGGCTTCTCGACCAGGCCGGTGATGCGCAACTGCCCGTCGCCGAGGTCCTCCTTGACGATGGGTACGCCGTAGCGCTGCGAGTCGGCGGGGTCCATCGGCAGCAGGGCCAGCACCGGGCAGCCGGTCTGCTCGTAGGCGCGGATCAGCTGCTGGGCGCGGGGCACCTCGGCGACGAACACGTCGTCGGGCCAGAGCACGAGGACGGGCTCGTCGCCGAACGACCGGGCGGCGTTCAGCACGGGCGTGCCGTTGCCGTACGGGCCGTACTGGTCGAGGTAGGTGATGTGCCCCTTGCGGGCCAGCTCGGCGACCTCCTCGACGGCGTCCGCGTAGGCCGTCTTCCCGTCGCGGCGCAGCTGCTCGACGAGTCCCGGATTGGGCCGGAAATGATCCTGGATCAGGCTCTTCCCGCCCGAGACGACGATGGTGATGTCGGTGATGCCCGAGTCGACCAGTTCTCGCACGGTGTGCTCGATCACCGGTTTGTCACCGACCGGGAGCATCTCCTTCGGCGTGGCCTTGGTCAGGGGCAGCAGGCGGGAGCCCAGTCCGGCGGCGGGGATCACCGCCCTGCGGATCTTCGGGGACATCGGGCCTCTCTCGGTCGAACGGCACGGGCTACGCGGACGCTACCAACGGGGTCTGTGCCCCCGGGGAAACGCGGGTTGCCGGGGACGCTTCGTCCGGATGACGTTCGGACGTCGTCCGGACGACGTCCGGGTGTCGCCACGATGCCACCACGGCCGGGGCGCTCAGTAGGCGACCGGCCATCCCGAGCTCCAGTCCAGGAGGTTGATGCCCAGCTTCGGTGTCCCGCCGTCGTTGCCGTCGTAGTAGTGGTAGACGATCAGGTCACCGTCGGTGTCACTCATGATCGACTCGCCGCCGGGGCCGATGACCGCGCCGTGGGACTCCAGGACCGCCGTGCCGCCGTTGTCCGTCATCGCCACGCCGCTCCTGTCGTAGTAGGGGCCGGTGACCGACGTCGCCCGCCCCACCTTGACCTTGTACGTCGAGCTGGTGCCCTGGCAGCACAGGTCGTAGGAGGCGAAGAGGTAGTAGTAGCCGTTGCGCTTGACGATGTACGGCGCCTCGACCGCCTTGCTGCCCGTGGGCCGCGCGGCGAGCGAGTGGCGGGTGGTGTCGCCCGCGTACTGCTTCCCGGTCGACGGGTCGATGCGGATCATCTTGATGCCGGTCCACCAGCTCCCGAACGACAGCCACCAGGTGCCGTCGCCGTCGACGAAGAGGTTGGGGTCGATGGCGTTGTAGTCGCCGGCGGACGTCGACGTGTAGACGATGCCGTAGTCCGACCAGGAGCCGGGCAGGCCCGTGGTGGAACCGGCCAATCCGATGGCCGAGGTGTTGGAGCCGAAGGTGGAGACGGCGTAGTACATCAGGTACTTGCCGCCGTGGTACGAGATGTCCGGCGCCCACGCCTCCGTGGCGTACGCCGACCACCAGGCGGGCTTGGTGGTGAACGCGTCGGAGCCCGCCGTGAAGGCGACGCGGTCGGTCGAGGTCCTGTAGGCCAGGCCGCCGCCGGTGGAGTAGAGCAGGTAGCGGCCGGCGGAGGTACGGACCATCGTCGGGTCGTGGACGACGACGTCACCGGTGACCGTGCCGGGGTTGGGGTAGGCCGACGCGGTGGTGGGGACCAGGGCGAGCAGGATCGCGGCGGGGAGGGCGAGGAGTGCGGTGCGGGTGCGGGTGCGGGTGCGGGTGCGGGTGCGGGGCACGCTGGGCCTCCTTGTGAAGTTGTGCGGAATGTCGAACGGCGATCGCCAATTCGGACGGACCGTAGAATCGAATCGTTTTGCCGTCAACGGTCTTCGCACGTGTCACCCGTCAACCCACCTGTCTCAACATGGGACTTGACGGGCACTCACTTTGCAAAACTGACAGCCGGCCGACAGGTGTCATTCCTACGGTGCCGTGTCCATGACAGACACCTCAGATGACGCCCGCTCCGTCGGCCGCCGTACCGTACTCGTCGCCACCGGGACGACCGCCGCTGCCCTGGCCGTAGGCGCAGCGCTCTCGACCGAGGCCCCCGCTGCCGCCGCCGCCCCCGACCTCCAGCCGGCCGCCGCAGCGGCAGCGGTCTGCACCCTCACGGAGGAAATGACAGAAGGCCCCTACTACCTCGACGGCGCGCTGGTCCGCACCGACATCACCGAAGGCAAGGCGGGCATCTCGCTCAAGCTCGTCCTCACCGTCGTCAACTCCGCCTGCACCGTCATCCCCAACGCCCTCGTGGAGGTCTGGCACACCGACGCGCTCGGCGAGTACTCCGGCTACGTCGGCAACAACGGCCACAGCGAGGCCGACGACGGCACCTTCCTGCGCGGCGGCGTCCTCACCAACTCCAGCGGCGTCGCCAACATCACCACGATCTACCCGGGTTGGTACCGGGGCCGCTGCATCCACATCCACGTGAAGGTCCACACGGGCGTCACCCTGACGTCCAACGGCTCCTTCACCGGCGGTACGACCGTGCACACGGGCCAGCTCTTCATCAACGAGACCATCACCACGGCGGTCGCCAAGGTCTCGCCCTACTCGACCAACACGACCACCCGCACCACCCTCGCCCAGGACGGCATCTACGACGACGGCGGCGCCTCCTCCGGCCTCATGACCGTCACCGGCTCCACCACCGCCGGCTACACCGGCACGCTCACCCTGGGCGTCTCCGGCTGACGCCCCGGGCCCCGGGGGACGACGAGGTGCGCACGTCCCCCGGGGCCCCTCACCCGGAGTCCCCGGTCGCGGTCCTGCGCCGTACCTGCCAGTACCACTCGTTCTGCACGGCCGTGGAGAAGCCCGTCACGGAGCAGATCAGGGCCTGGAGGGCGGCCAGCAGAGCAGCGGCCTCCCACCAGAGACGGGGCGCCGCGGGCCGGGAACCCCGGTGGACCGCGAACCGGCCCTCGGGGTCCACGGTGACGGTGAGGCGGTCGCCGGTGGCGAGGCCTTCGGCGCTCACCGTGCCGGCCAGCCGGTGACCGGACAGATCGGCCAGCCGGGCCACCCGCCCTCCCGCGCCCAGACCGCCGGCGCCGTCGGCGTAGTACACCGAGGTCACGACCGCCTGCTCGACCCGACCGCGGTCGTGCAGCGCCTGCTGCTCCAGCGCGTAGGTGAACACGGCCGTCGTCAGTGCGACGCACACCGCGGCCACGACATCCGGCTTCCCGAACTCCCGGTGCGCGTCGAGGAGCAGACCGACCAGTCCGATCAGGCAGCCGGTCGCGACGACGACGCCCACGAAGATCAGGAGCGACGACCACCAGTCGGGCGTGCTGGCCACGCCGTACGCGATGCCGAACGAGCCGGCGGTCACCAGGGCACTCGCGGGGACGGCCAGTACGGTCCACAGCACCCGCACGGTCCACTTCCGCAGCCGCGTCGTCTCCCCGGCCTTCTCCATGACACGTACCACTCTCTCGGTCACGCCGAAGGCGGCCACCAGAGTCCTCCTTCGAACGGGTCCTACCCAGACCACCGGGGGCGATACCTGCGGCGACGCCTGACGTCACGGGCGGGGTGCCGCGCAGCGGTGCAGCCGGAGCGGCAGGTCCACCTCGGCCCGTACGGTCTTGCCCGGTGCGCCGTCGCAGTCCCGCTCCAGCACCTCCCACCGATCGGCCAGCGCGTCCACGAGCACGAGCCCGCGCCCACCGGCGTCCAGCGGCCCCGCCGGCCGTACGTCCCGGGGGCCGGGCGGCCGCCGTCCGTCCCGGGTGTCGGTGACCTCGATCCGCACGCTCCCCGTCACCACCGAGAGCCGCAGCTCGAAGTCCCGCCCGGGCACCCGGCCGTGCGTCACGGCGTTCGCGGCCAGCTCCGCGACGATCACCGAGACCTTGTCGATCACCTCCGCCGACGCGAACCGGCCACCCCACGCATGGAGTTGGGCAACCGCGAGATGCCGCGCGAGCCGGGCGCCCCGCGGGGTCGGGCTGAGCCGCTGGGCGAGTGTCCGACTGACGGTGACGGTGGTGGGGGGTGCGTCCATGCCCCCAATCTGGCGCCTGGAGCAGGCAGTTCTCCAGGTGGGAGCCGCGTACGCCGGACCCGCGTACGCGGTCACCGACTGGACCGTACCGGTGACTCGCCGTCACCATGGGGTCGGGAGGTGGCCTACGTGGGCGATGGAGCGGAGCCGGAGTCGTCGGACAGTCTGCGGACCTTCGGGGCGGTGGTCCAGGCCTTGCGCGAACACGCGGGGCTGAGCAGGGAGGAGTTCGGGGAGCGGGTGCGGTTCTCGAAACACACGGTGGCTTCGGTGGAGTTGGGGAGGCGGATGCCGGACGAGTCGTTCGTGGAGGCGGCGGAGGAGGCGCTGGGAAATACGGGGGCCTTGCGGCGAGCGGCGGGGCATGTGGCTCGGCAGCCGGGGTTGGCGGCCTGGTTTCGGCGGTGGGCGCGGATGGAGGCGACGGCGATCACGCTGTACACCTACGAATGCCGGTTGCTTCCTGGGCTGTTGCAGACGGAGGCGTACGCGCGGACGTTGTTCACCCAGCAACTGCCGCCGCTGGACGACGAGCAGATCGAGGCGCAGTGGGTGGCCCGGGCGGACCGGCAGCGACTGCTGCGCGAGCGCCCCAACACGGCGTTCAGCTTCATCCTGGAGGAAGGGGTGTTCCTGCGCCGGACGGGTGGGATGGAGGTCACCAGGGAGCTCCTCGATCACGTGCTGCGGCTCGCGGAGCTGCGGAACGTCGAGATCCAGGTCATGCCGCAGGTACAGGAGACGCATGCCGGCCTGGACGGTCCCATGCAGCTGCTGGAAACACCCGAGAACCGCCGCTTCGCCTACTGCGAAGGCCAGGAGAGCGGTCAGCTGATCGCTGATCCAAAAGTGGTCAGCATGCTCCAGATGCGGTATGCCAGGATGCGCTCGCAGGCTCACACTATTAGAGACTCAGTCGGCCTGCTGAAGCGGATGCGAGGGGACTTATGAGCACCACCAACCTGGCCTGGTTCAAGAGCAGCTACAGCAGCGGCGGTTCCGGCGACTGCGTCGAGGTGTCTCTTTCCTGGCGCAAGTCCGTGTACAGCATCAGCGGTGCCGGTGACTGCGTCGACGTCGCCACCCGCCCCGCCACCATCCACATCCGCGACTCGAAGGACCGGCAGGGCCCCCAGCTCACCGTCTCCCCCGACGCCTGGGCCAACTTCCTTACGCACGCCGGAGTATGACCCTGCGCGGGGCACCTTTCGGCCGAGGCAGCTTCGCGCGGTTCGACGCTGACGGCGTTCCGGAGGAACGGGGCCCTGCGGCCCGCGCGCGGATCACCGACACGAGCTCACCGCGGGACTGGGGCCTGTACTCGCTCGCGGCCCTCGGCATGGTCTTGGTGGTCGACTCCATCGGATACCTGGTCCGGGTGGGGTCCGGATACGGCGCGGAGGGATCGGTCGGCGCCGCGCACGCGGACTGGCTGCCGTTCTTCGCGGCACTGCTGAAATGACGGCCGTCGTGGGAAGATCCAGCCATGTCCAGACGTGTTTTCGCCGTGTTCCTGGCACTGAGCGCCGCCGCCCTCACCTCGTGCTCGGACGGCGGGGGCACGGCCCTGGACGGCGCCGGGCAGGGCAGCAACCTCGTCGGGTACGAGCACACCCAGGTAGGCAAGGAGTACTGGGTGACCATGCCGGAGATGTCCAACAACTCGGGTAAGCCGCTCACCGTCCTCGGCGCAAGGATCGTCCATGTGCCGGCCGGTCTGCGCGTCACGGGTTACCGGGTCGTCAGTGCCGGCGCCGGCGGTCACGTCATAGGGGTGATACCCGTAGGCGTCACGGACGACAACGCCCTCTATCACAAGGGCAGTTCGTTCCAGGTCAAGGCGCACGGCTCGTCGGACCTGTACTACGAGGCCCGGGTCAGGGTGACCGGCGCCGTACACGGTGACCTGACCACCTGCCGCTACGAGTACCGGCAGGGCTCCACCACGTACCACGAGGACATCGGCTGCGACACCCGGATCCGCCTCGGCAAGCCCTGACCGGCCCAAGCCCTAGACCACCCACTTCCCGTCGCGCATCAGGGTCCGTCCGGCCAACTCCGCAACGGTTCCCCATGCTTGCAGCACCTGCGGGGTGACCTGGAAGAAGACATACGACGGGTGGTCCTCGCGGGGGTCCCAGCCGTCCTTGGCGGCGAAGGCGTCACCCACCCCCTTCGGAAGCTCCTCCCGGGTCAGCGTGCGCGCGATGCCGTGGACCAGGACCACGTCCCGGGTAGGACCGAAGGAGAGCCGGACCCGGCCCGAGGCACGGAGGTTGCGCCCGGTCGGGTTGGTGTCGCGGGTGGACAGCCAGACGGTCTCGCCGTCCCACCAGAAGGCAAGCGGAACGAGGCACGGCTCGCCGGTGCTGTCGGCCGTGGCGACCCATACGTCAGTGTCCCGCGCGAGCCGTTCCAGGGCCTCCTGCTTGCGCTGCTCCGGGCTTCGGGGTCCGCTGGGGCGAGAGTCGACTGATGCCATGCGGCGAGGCTATGACGTACAGCACTTGGTCACATCGGGCGGCGGAACTAGGGCGAGAGACGGAGGACCGTACTCGTACGGACCCGCTGGCCCGACCCGGCCTAGTCGTGCGCCTCGGGGTCGAACCCCTCGGGCGCCCGGTCGAGGAAGACCGTGACGGAGCTGATCCGGCCGTCCGCGTCGAGGTGCAGCACGTCGGTGCCGGTGGCGAAGGACGTACCGGCGCCGTCGCCGGTGAGGATCTCCCACCGGAGCCGGGCGCGGTCGTGGTGGACCTGCGGCTGGTCGCGCAGGCGGAGGGTGACCGGGCCCATGTGGGCGGCGAACTGGTTGCGGAAGTCGATCAGCGCCTGGGTCCCGTTGAGGACTCCGATCTGGGCGCGGTACTCGACGCCGTCGGCGAAGGCGGCTGCCGCGTGCGCGCGCTGCTCCTGCTCGGTCCCGGTGTTCCAGAACCGTACGTACTCGTCGAGCCGTTCGGCGGTCTCGGTCATGGTGACTGTCCTTTCGCGGTGAACCGTGCTGCTCTGCTGCGACTTTGGGGCCGCGCTGCGCGCGCTGTCGATGACCTGCGAGGTCATTGCCGTGGCCCGCGCCGCCGGGCAGCCTGGGAGCCATGACGACGACCACCACCGAGCCGGTCGGAGTGCAGGTGCGGCGCTGGCGCGAGCGTCGCCGGCGTTCGCAGCTCGACGTGTCGCTCGCCGCCGAGTTGTCGACCCGGCACCTGAGCTGTATCGAGACCGGGCGGGCGAACCCGAGCCGGGACATGATCCGGCGGCTGTGCGACGAACTCGACGTGCCGCTGCGGGAGCGCAACGCGCTCTATCTGGCGGCCGGTTTCGCGCCGGTGCACCGCGAACGCGCCTACGCCGATCTGGGCGCGGCGCGCGCGGCGGTGGAGGCCGTCCTCACCGGCCACGAGCCGAATCCGGCGCTCGCCGTCAACGTGCGGTGGGAGCTGCTGGCCGCGAACCGTGCCATGGGACTGTTCCTCGGTGACGTCCCGCCGGACGTGACCGGTCCGCCGCTGAACGTGCTGCGGGCGACCCTGCACCCCGACGGCCTCTCCGCACGCATCCGGAACCTCGCGCAGTGGCGTGCGCACGTGCTGCGCCGGCTCCGCCGCCAGCTGGACCGGACCTCGGCCGCAGGACTCGCCGAACTCCTCACGGAACTGGAGAGCTACCCGGCCCCCGGGCCGGACGAGCCCCGGGACCCCGGATCACCCCACGACGACCTGGTGGTCCCCCTCCGCCTGTCCTCCGACCACGGCGACCTCGCCCTCCTCTACACCACCACGGTCTTCGGTTCCCCACGAGACGTGACCCTGGACGAGATCGCCATCGAGACCTTCTTCCCGGCGGACGCACGCACGGCTGCGGTGCTGCGGGCGATGACCGAATGACCAGTCGGTCGTCAGGCGACTCGAGCACCCCGAACCGGCCGTGTCGGTGCCGGTGTTGGTGGGGGCCGGCGACAGTGCCGGCCCCCACCGCGCGGTCAGAACGCCGCGAGGCCGTTCGGTGTGCCGTTGCCCGTGGGGCCGTCGTAGCCGGTGGCGCCGTTGCACTGGTAGTCGCCGCCGCAGTCCACGCGCTCCGCGTTGGTGCCGCCCACGACGTCGTTGAGTCCCGTCGTGCCGCCGTAGAAGTACGACGCGTCCGCGTACCGCTCCGGGTTGCCCGCCAGGGCGATGACCCCGGCGATGTACGGCGCGGACGCGCTGGTGCCGCCGATGACGACCCAGCCGGGATAGCCGCCGTAGCTGTCGTACACCGCCGGACCGGTCAGCGGGTCGGCGACCGCCGCGACGTCGGCGACCATCCGGCCGGGGCAGTTCTCGTCGGTCTGCCAGGCCGGTTTGCCGACCCACGCCGAGCAGCCGCTGCCGGCGCCGCCGTAGGAGTTGCCCCACGCCTTCTCGGTCCAGCCACGGGCGTTGTCCGCCCGGCTGAGCGAGGTGCCGCCGACCGCGGTGACACTGGTGAGGTCGGCCGGCCAGTTGGGAACGCCGTATCCGTAGTCGCCGGAGGACACGGTGATCGCCACGCCGGGGTGGGCGTAGGAGGCCGAGTAGCTCTGCAGGCCGTTCGACTCGGCCGTGCCGTAGCTGTTGGACACCTCGGTGGCGCCCAGCGCGACGGCGGTGTCCACGGCCTTGGACAGGTTGGCGACGCTCGCGTCGTCGCCCTCGACGAGCAGGATGCGGCAGTCCGGGCAGGCCGCGGACACCATGTCCAGGTCGAGGGAGATCTCGGCGCCCCAGCCGCGGTCGGCCGGCAGCGGTGTGCTCTGCCCCTGCTGGTCGACCTTGCTGAAGCAGCCGTTGGCCGTGGTGCACGGTGGCAGGCCGTACGTCTGCCGGTACACCGCCAGGTCGGCCTCGGCCTTCGGGTCGTCGCCGGCGTCGACGACCGCCACCGTCTGGTCCGCGCCGCCCGAACTCGGCAGGTCGTAGGCCGCGTCCAGGTCGGCGGGGCCGTACCCGCCGGGCAGGGAGGTGGCGGTGGCGTTGGTGGTCGTGCTGCCGACGGCGTTCGGGCCGCGGACGCCCCTGCCGCCGTCGATGGCGGTGCGGACCAGCGAGAAGCAGCGCGCGAAGCCGGGGCTCGCGGCGCCGCACGCCGGGGTCACACCCGCGGAGGCGGCGCTCGCCGACGTGGCGTTCGGCGGCGTGGCGTTCGCCGTGGACGCGGTCGTGGCCACCAGCACGGCGGTCAGGGCCACCAGAAGCACGCGGATACGGGACGGGGTCGCCGGGGTCATCGGGCACCTCCGGCAGTGGTGGTGGACGACGTGGTGGCGGGCTTGGCGATGGTGTACGCGTTGGTGACGGTCTGGGTGATCGAGCCGCCGGCCGCGTCGGTCGCGGTCACCTTCAGTGCGGGTGAAGTGCCGCGCGCTGAAGCCGGGTTGAGCCACGCGACCTGGTACGTCCCGTGCCCGCCCACGACAAGGGCGGGCTTCCAGGTGGCGCCTGAGTCGTAGGAGACGGACACCTTCGCCGAGGTGATCCGGGAGTGCGAGCCGGCGCCGTCGTAGGAGACATGGCCCACGTCGAGCCGCATGGTCTGGATCGGCCGGTCACTCGTGTTGTCGTTGTCGGAGGTCAGCCGGTAGCCGAGGGTGAGGGCGGGGAGGATCTGGCAGGGGGTGGCCGCCGACTTGCCGAAGCAGGTGTCCGTGTCGGGCAGCGCGCTGCCGCCACCCGTGCGCGGGACGTACCGGAACGTCAGGTCGGTGTGCGTCCTGGTCGACTGGCTGAACGCCGGATCGGCGCTCAGGTCGGTGTCGTACACCGTGCGGTAGGTCGTCGGCGTCGTCGGCGCCCCCTGGATCTCGACGCCGTACTGGTTCGTCGAGTCGAAGACCCGCTGCCCGTCCGCGTACAGGGTGAAGTGCTGCGGCACCGTCACGAACGCGTAGAAGCCGACGTGCGTCGCAACGCTGTCGACCGCCGGGTCCAGGATCATCGTGAGGTTCGGACCCGCCGCGCAGGCGTAGCAGAACTGGTAGCCGACGTGCCGGCCGAGCGCGGGCTTCAGCGGGCCGTGGTTCCAGTCCACCGAGTACGAGCGGCCGCCGGCGAAGGTGACGGGATCGGCGTACTGCCACACGGCGCCCGGGGAACTGGCCATCTGCTCCCAGGTGCCGCCGTCACCCGTGCCGAGGTACTCCGTCAGGTCGGCGGGCCACTGCTGCCCGTTCCACGGGCTGACCTGCGTGGCCCCGCCGGCGGCGTTGTAGGAGTCGACGAAGCCGTTCAGCAGGGAGCCGTGGTAACTGTTGTCCGCCGCCGGGTCGATGGCGAAGTGCTGGTGCACCGTGGCGAGCGTGCGGGCCGTCTCCCCATGCGTCTGGTCCGCGGGTACCCCGTCCGACCCGTACGCGAGGTCGTAGCGGTACGCGTCGCTCGCCGTGGTCGCCGTGGCGCCCCACTGGATGACGTCGTGGATCTCGCCGACCTCGGCGGCGGGCTGTGCGTTGGTGTACAGCGGGGTGCTGCCCCACATCAGCAGCAGCATGCTGGCCAGGGCGCCGGTCGCGTCCCGCCGGAAGTAGTCCGCCATGAGGATGTCCTGGACCGCCGGACGCGGGGTCCGCACCGAGAACAGCGAGCTCGCGGTGGTCTCGTCGAGCGACACCGTGGTGGTCCCGGTGGCGGAGACGGTGAAGTCGCTGAGGGTGAACTGGCGCACGGCGGACAGCCGGCCCTGCGCGTCGTAGTCGTAGAAGAGGCCGTAGAGCCCGTAGTTTCCGGCCGGCACCGCGACGCGCGCGACGCCGTCCACCACGGTGACGGAGGTGTTCTCGCGCGTGAGCGAATCCGTGTTGTACAGCTGCAGGTAGGCGGTGGCCGGCAGACCGGTCGGCCCCGTCACGTCGATCTGCAGGATCTTCAGGGGGTACTTGGGGCCGACGGTTCCCTCGGGAGTGCCTTCGGCGGGCGCACCGGCCAGGCTCATCGAGGTCAGCCCGTCGAACAGCGGTGTGCTGCCCGGCCGGCGGCCCGCGGCCACGTCGGTGCCGATCGCCCTGCGCAGCGCCGCGGTGAACGCGGTGCCCGAGGAGGCGGTCAGATATCCGTGCGCGGTGGCACCGGACACGGAGGTCAGGGTGACCCCCGCGGGCCCGGTCGGGGTCGTGCCCGGGGCGAAGGACAGGTCGACGGATATTCGGCCGCCGGTGCCGCCGTCGGCGGTGGCAACGTTGTCAGAGGCTGTGCCGGCGGTGCCGGAACCCTCCTGGTCCTGTGCGAGCCGGGTGATGTCGAAGAGCGAGAGGTCGAGTCCGTTGCCCAGGTAGGGCATCGCCACCGCGGGGATGGCGTAGTGGTCGCCGGACGCGTCGTCGTACGACTCGATGGCGCCGTCCTCGCCCGCGGCCGGGCGCGCGATGTACGTCGGCTGCTGACCGGGCCGGGTGGTCACGACGATCCGGTCGCCCGTCACCAGGGTGACGGTCGTCTGGGTGGTGCTGACACCGGTCGCCGTCAACGAGGTGGCGGCGGTGCGGGTACCGGTGTCCGCGGCGGCGGGAAAGGCGGTCAGGAGAGCGCAGGCCATGCCGACGGAGACGGCGACGGCGGCGAGACGGCGCCGGCCGGCGCGCCGCTTCGGGGGTCTGAGCAGGGGGAACGGCATAGGGGGTCCAGCCTCCTCGGGTTCGGGCATGGGAACTCGCCGCAGGGAGGCCACACTTCGTGCGCGACGGCGACTCTGCACCCGAAGTCGTGACCTCAGCTGGGGCAAGCACGCCGCCTTTGGCGCGTGGTTCGCGATCAGTATCGGGACGCGGGAGGGATCGCACAAGAACGCCGCGTTGCCCGACTCCGGGTTCCGACGGATCGTCAGATGGCTTTCCGTGGACGGTTGTTGGCCGAGCATGGCCACCTCGCGCCGCCCCGCACCACCACCGCGTCCGGTCTCCGCCGCGACGTCACGGCCGCACCTCGGCATTACGGCCGCACCGCGGCATCACGGCTGCGCCGCCACGCGCGATGGCCGGATGGGCCGCAAGCGATAGAATCGTGCCATGTCCGTCACCGTCGGCTTCCTGCCCACCCGCCCTCACCGGGTCGTCGTGCTCGCCCTCGACGGGGTCTACCCGTTCGAGCTGGGGATCCCGAACCGGGTCTTTCCCGGGGTTCCCGGTGCCTACGACGTGGTGACCTGCGCGGCGACGGACGACCGTACGGTGGCGACCAACGCCGACTTCACGGTCACCGTCGGGCACGGGCCCGAGGCGCTGGAGAGCGCGGACACCGTGGTCGTGCCGCCGTACGACATGGCGCGGATCACGCAGGAGCTGCCCGAGCCGGTCGCCGCCGCGCTGGCCCGGATCCGGCCCGGTACCCGGATCGTCTCCATCTGCACGGGGGCCTTCGCGCTCGCGGCGGCCGGGATGCTCGACGGGCGGCCGGCGACGACGCACTGGGCGCTGGCGCCGCGGTTCCGGCGGATGTTCCCGCACGTGGCGCTGGATCCGGACGTGCTGTTCATCGACGACGGGGATGTCCTGACCTCGGCCGGGGCGGCCTCCGGCGTCGACGTGTGCCTGCACATCGTGCGCTCCGACCACGGCAGCGCGGTCGCCAACAGTGTGGCCCGGATGTGTGTCGTACCGCCGTGGCGGGAGGGCGGCCAGGCGCAGTACATCGAGCTGCCGGTGCCGGACGAGGGCGCCACCGGTACGGCGGCCACCCGGGCGTGGGCCCTGGAGAACCTGGAGCGGCCGCTCGCGCTCCGGGAGCTGGCCGCGCACGCCCGGATGAGTCAGCGCACCTTCGCGCGCCGGTTCCAGGAGGAGACGGGGACGAGCCCGGGGCGCTGGCTGATTCAGCAGCGGGTGCACCGGGCCCGTCATCTCCTGGAGACCAGCGAACTGCCGGTCGACCGGATCGCGGCCGAGGTCGGCTTCGCCACGGGCACCTCGCTGCGGCAGCACCTGCACGCGGCGATCGGCGTCTCCCCGCAGACGTACCGGAACACGTTCCGGACATCGGCGACGGCCAGGGCCTGAGCCACCAGCACCCCGGCTAGTGGGCCCAGGGCGGTGCCATGGTGCTGCCGTCGGCCAGTTCGGCGGTGAGTCCGACCCGTGTGGTGACCCACATGTGGGCGGGCTGCTCGTCGGTGTTGGCGAGCGCCAGTTCGGAACCCGCAGGTGCCACTGCCGCGTCACCTGCGCGGAGTTCGGCGCTGTCGCCGTCGATGGTGAGCCGGAGGCGGCCGGAGAGGACGTAGAAGGTCTCCTCCTCGCTGATCGTGTGGGTCGGCCCCACCATCGCGGCCGGGATCTCGACGCGCCAGGCGGCAAGGTCCCGGCTGCCGGTGCCCGGACGGACGTAGGAAACGAAACGGCCCCCGTGGATCTCGTGCACGACGGCCTCGTCACTGCGGATGAACGACATGCCGGCACCCTATCTAGACAAGTTCCTTGTCTAGATAGACAAGCGGATTGACGAGTTATAGTCAAGCTCATGGACGACGCCGTGGCCTTCTCCGCAAGCGTGCTGGCACTGTCCGGACAGCTGGTGCAGGAGATCCACATCCGCGTGTCCCGGCAGGGGTTCGAGGATCTGCGACCCGCACACGGCTTCGCCTTCGTCCGCATCTCGGCAGGCGGCGCCACCACGGCCGACCTGGCCGAGCACCTGGGGGTGACCAAGCAGGCCGCCGCCCAGCTGGTCGAGGAGCTGGTCCGAAAGGGATACGTGGAGCGGCATCCGCACCCGCACGACGCTCGCGCCCGCCTCCTGGGACTGACCGAGACCGGCTGGGCCGCCACGCGCGCCGCCGACCAGGCGGCCCGGGAGGCCGTCGCACCGTGGCGACAGGCACTGGGCGAGGCGCGCTTCAGCGAACTCGTCGCCGACCTGACACGACTCGCACCGCCGGGACCGATCCGCCCCGCCTGGTGAGCCGACGGCCCACCACCCTGGAGACCGCCGGCTGGACGTGCCGTCCGCCGTCCGCTCAGCCGAAGTGGCGGACGCGGGCCGGTGTCGCCGGGGCGTACGGGAGCCAGTCGTGGACCGAGCCGGTCCTGACGAACTCGGCGACCGCGGTGCCGAACTCGTGTCCCAGGGCACGCTGGGCGTCTCCGACCCCGCCGAGCATCGGGCTGTCCGGGTAGGCGTCGAAGGTGTTGAAGAGGAAGGGCAGTTCGACGCAGTGGGCGGCACCGAGGGAGTGCGGGTCCTCGGCCGGGCGGTAGTCGAACTGGTAGACGTAGGTCGCGTTGCCGCCGGCCGCGTGGTGGTCGGCGATCTCCAGCGAGCCGTCGCGGAAGAGCGCGTCGGTGCCGATCGCGGTGAAGATCTGTGCAGGGGTGCCCTGCGGGAGCCGGGCGGCGTACGCGTCGTGGACCGTGCGGGCCCGGTCGCCGGCCTGGGCGGACAGGAGGTCCAGGGCACCGGCGGTCGTGAGGTGCTGGATGTGCGGGTCGAAGGCGAAGAAGGACGTCGCCTCGTCGGCGGTGGTGCCGATGAGCAGCGGCTTGCCCTCCAGGGCGCCGTCGGTGAGCGCCCGCTGCCAGGTGCGGGGCATGCCGGGGGCACCGAGCACCGGGTACATCGGCGGGGCGGCGTTGCCGGGGCGCGCGATCCGGACCGCGAGCCGGCCGTAGGCGGACAGGAGCTGCTCGGCGGTCAGCGCGCGCAGGGCCTTCGCGATGTCGGCGCCGGCCTGGATGCCGAGCAGCCGCAGGTAGGCCTCGGCGTGCTCGGCCGCGTCCGCGGGGTCCTGCGGGGCCAGGCCGAAGGGGCCGCTCTGCACGAGCACCCGGGTGACGAAGCCGGAGGTCTGCGGGTCGAGCGCCAGGGACAGCGTGGAGTAGGCGCCGGCCGACTGGCCGCCGACCGTCACCTCGCGCGGGTCGCCGCCGAAGGAGGCGATGTTGTCCCGCACCCAGCGCAGCACGGCGGCCTGGTCCTGGGGGCCGAGGTTGGCGGCGCCGATCTGCGGGAGGTAGAGGTAACCCAGCGGTCCCACCCGGTAGTTGGCGGTGACGACCACGATGTCGCCGAGGGCGGCGAGGCGGCCGCCGTCGTACCAGTCCCAGCCGCCGGAGCCGCTGGTGAAGCCGCCGCCGTGCCACCAGAGAAGGACAGGGCGGGGCGTGCCGTCCGCCAGGGCCCCGCGCGGCGCGAAGACGTTGACGGTGAGGCTGCCGTCCTCGTTCCAGTCCGGCACCCGGCGCCCCATCACCTGTTCGAGGCGGGACGGGCCCTGCGGAACGGCCGGGCCTGCCTGCACCGCCTCCCGCACCCCGGCCCATCCCGGGTGCGGCCGCGGCGGGGCGAACCGCAGCTCGCCGACCGGCGACGCGGCGTACGGGATGCCCCGGAAGGAGACCGCCCCGCCTTCCGCGATGCCCTGGACCCTGCCCCGGTCCGTGGCCACGACCGGGTTCTCGACGCCCACCATGGTGCTCACCTCTCTCGGTTCGGTTGCGATGCCACCGATCCTCACCACGGATGCCGAAACGAGCCAGAACTTGGGATGGAAACCGAGATTGCAGGCCATATGATCCGGAGATATGGAGAAAGCACGCCATCAGCTGGATGAGACCGACAGCCGGATCGCCGCCGCGATGCTGGCCTCCCCGCGCGCCTCGTGGCGTACGGTCGGGCGGGTCCTCGGGATCTCGGAGCGGACCGTGGTCCGGCGGGCGGCGCCGCTCTACCACGACGGCACCCTGCGGGCCACGGCGGTCCGCAACCCGGTGTGCTTCCCCGACCTGATCCCGCTGGTCCTGCGCATCCGGTGCAAGCCCAACCGGATCAGCGCCATCGCCGCCACGCTCGCCCGCCGCCCCGACACCATCTGGGTGGACGTCCTCGGCGGCGGCGACGAGATCTGCACCGTCCTCTTCCTGGACGGCCCGGACGCCCGCAACAACCTGCTGCTGCGCGACCTCCCGGCCACCGCCGCGGTCCAGTCGTGGACCTCGCACGCGCTGCTGCGGGTCTTCCCGGCCGGTTTCGACTGGAGCGGCGGCCTGCTGACGGAGGAGGAGCTGGCCAGTCTGCGCCCGGAGGCGCCGGAGAGCTACCCGCGTCCTTCGCTCGCCGCCATCGACCACCAGCTGGTCGCCGGGCTGGTCGAGGACGGGCGGGCCTCCTACACGGAGCTCGCCCGCCGCGCCGACATCAGCGCGCTGACCGCCCGCCGGCGCCTGGAGGCACTGGCGGGCGGCGCGGTCCTCAGGCTCGCGACCGAGGTGGATCTCGCCCGGCTGGGCATCCGTACCGAGGCACTGCTGTGGATGACGGTCTCCCCCAGCCGCCTGGAGGAGACCGGGCAGCGGCTGAGCCGCCATCCACAGGTCTGTTTCGCCTCGGCCACCACCGGTTCGGCCAACCTGCTCGTGGCCGCCGCGGCGACCGACCTCGACGCGCTCTACCGCTTCCTGAGCGACACGATCGGCGCCCTGGAACACGTCTCCACGATGGAGGTCACGCCGATCCTGAGCGGGGTCAAGCGGACCGGACTGGTGCGGCCCGGCAGCCTGTGACCGGTCCCGGCCCCGGAGCCGGAGTCGGAGTCGGAGTCGGTGGCCGGGGTGCTACTTGGCGGGGCACTGTTTCCAGGCCAGGTGGTAGACGGTGCTGATGTCACCGTCGGTGGAGTCCATGGTCATGAAGCTGACCTTGCCGGGGTTCGCGCTCCCGGCACTCACCCGCAGCTCCGTGTTGATGTTGAAGTTGCGCTGGACCCCGCAGGGCGCCCAGACCAGCTGGGCCCAGTCGGTGGTGTCGGTGGCCTGCCAGTTGTCGTCGTAGGGCCCGCTGAAGGGATGGCTCGCGGCGGCGGTGTTGGACGAGCCCTGGAAGTAGTACGAGGCGCGCTGGGTTCCGGTGGCGCCCGGCTGGAGCGAGGCGAAACCGCGGTAGTCGGCGCTGGCGATGGCGTACGTGAAACCGCCCGGCACATGGACGACCAGGTTGAGCTGGCAGTTGCGCCGGAAGGCGGTGGGGTCGGAGGAGCCGCCGGCCTGGGCGAGGTAGGCGCTGTAGGTGACGGTGAAGGCCTCGTTGTCCTCGGACACGGCCACGGCGGTGGTCCCTTGCGGACAGCCGGAGCCGTTCACCGTGGCGACGTTGATCACTATCTTGTCCGGCGGCGGGTCGTCGAAGACGGGCGACGACGAGGCCTTGGCCTGAGCGGGCAGCCCGGCGGTGAGCAGCGCGGCGAGCGCTCCGCCGAGCAGGAGTCCGTGTCTCCTGGGTCCCATGGTTTCTCCGGTTCGGTGATCGAGTGGGGGGTTGCACCCGCGGCCGTCCGTAGTTCATCTTTGAAGAAACTGTGAGTTTCCTGTGAAGACCGGGGCGCTCGAATCGTAGGAACCCCCATGCGAACCGGTCAGGGCGAACTCCGGCCATTCACAACGCCGGATTTCACATCCGCCACAGGCTCAGGGGTTCTCCCAGGCCGCCGGCTCCGCCGCCAGCGCCCGTACCGGCTCCGGCAGCCTGTCCGCCGCGATGTCCGCCACGGTGACGCCCTCCAGGATCTTGCGGACGTTGGCACGCAGGGCGATCCACAGGGGCAGCAGCGGCTGGGCGGTGCCGGTGTAGGCCAGACCCGTCGGGCGTTCGCCCCGTACCGAGACGATCGGGCCGTCCACCGCGCGGATCAGGTCCGCCACGGTGATCGCGGACGCCTCCCGCGCCAGCCGGTAGCCGCCGCCCCCGCCACGCCGGCTGTCGACGATCCCGGCGCGCCGGAGGTCACCCAGAATGCCCTCCAGAAACTTGTGCGGAATCTCCTGTGCACCGGCGATTTCCTCCGCCTTCACCGGGCCCTCCCCCTGCCGTACGGCGAGCTCCAGTACCGCCCGTACCGCGTAATCCGCTCGTGCCGAGATCCTCATGCGTCCATTGTGGGGCGTCCTCCCGTGGAGAATGGCCGGACCCGCGCCCCGTAAGATCGCCCGGGAGGATCCCTTGGCGCTCAGCAGACGTACCTTCAGTGCCCTCGCCGGCTCGACCGCGCTCGGCTTCGCCCTGGGCGGCAGCGGCGGCCCAGGAGCGCCCGCGGCCTACGCGGCGCGCAGCGTGCCGACCGGCCCGGCCCCGGCCCCGCCGCGCGCGGACGGGCGCCGCCACACGATCGGCTACGACCACCACTCCCTCCTCGTCGACGGCCGGCGGCTGGTGGTCTGGTCCGGCGAGCTGCACCCCTTCCGGCTCCCCAGCCCCTCCCTGTGGCGGGACGTGCTGGAGAAACAGCGGGCGTTCGGCTACAACACGGTGAGCATCTACGTGGCGTGGAACTACCACTCCGCCGCGCCCGGCAGGTACGACTTCACCGGCGTCCGCGACCTGGACCTGTTCCTGCGCACGGCCGCCGAGACCGGGCTGTACGTCATCCTGCGCCCCGGCCCCTACATCAACGCCGAGGTCGACGCCGGCGGCTTCCCCGGCTGGCTCACCGCCACCGCGGGCGCCGCCCGCTCCACCGACCCGACCTACCTCGGCCACGTCGACGAGTGGCTGACGGCCGTCAACCGCATCGTGCGCCGCCACCAGCTCACGGACGGCGGCGGCAGCGTCCTGCTCTACCAGATCGAGAACGAGTACGACGGCCACGTCGCCGACCCGTCCGGCCCCGCCTACATGTCCCACCTGTACAAGAAGGTGCGGGCCGACGGCATCGACGTCCCCCTCTTCCACAACGACAAGGGCCGCAACGGCTACTGGATCCCCGGCTCCTTCGACACCGGCGGCGAGAGGGGCAAGTGGCTGTACGGCTTCGACGGCTATCCCTCGCCCTCCCAGCCCCCGCCGGACTGGGGGGACTTCGGGATCGGCGGCCTCAAGGGCGGCGCCACCGCGAGCCCGCGCACGCCCGGGTTCGTACCGGAGTACGGGGGCGGCTGGTTCGACCCGTGGGGCGGGGTCGAGTTCGGCGGCAAGGGGTACGCCGAGTCCCGGCGCACCCGGGACGCGGCCTACGAGCGCCGCTTCTACCTCACCAACCTCGCCAACGGCCTCACCCTGCACAACGTCTACATGACCTACGGCGGCACCACCTGGGGCTGGCTGCCGGCGCCGGTCGTCTACACGTCGTACGACTACGGCGCGGCCATCGACGAGGCCCGCAACGTGACGCCGAAGATCGCGCCGATGCACCAGCTCGGCCACCTCGTGCAGCGCGTTCCCGACTTCGCGAAGCTGGACCGCGCGGCCGACGTGCACGTGGCCGGGCTGAAGGCGTACCACCTCACCAACCCGGACACCGAGGCGCACGTCTACGTCCTGCGCAACGACAGCGCCGACGAGGTCACCTCGACACTCCGGACGGCCGACGGCGACGACATCGAGATGACCCTCCCGGCCCACGACGCCCGGCTCGTCACCACCGGCCTCTCCCTCGGCAAGCGGAAGCTGCGCTACTGCACCGCCCAGCCGATGTTCGTGCTCACCGCCGGCCGCTATGACGTCGCCCTGTTCACCGGCCGGTACGGCGAGATGGCGCATCTGGTCCTCGAGTGCCCGAGCGAGCCCTTCGTGCAGCGCCTCGACGCCGAGGCGGCCTGGGTCTACGACCAGGGTGTCCTGCACGTCACCGCACCGCTCGGACAGGGCGGCCTCACCCGGGTCCTGGTCCAGCGCGGCGAGAGCGAGACCCCGCTGCTGCTGCTCTTCGCCGACGACGCGACGTCCCTGCGGCTGTTCCCGTACGACACCCCGTCCGGCACGCTCCTCGTCTACGGCCCGGCGCTGCTGCGCCACGCGAAGCTCGACGGGTCGGTCGTCCAGCTCACCGGGGACACGGTCGGCCCGACCGGTCTGGAGGTCTGGGGACCCCGCGGGATCGCCTCGGTCACCTGGAACGGGCGCCCGGTACAGACGCGGGTGAGCCTCTCGGAGAGCCTGGTCGCCCTGGCGGACATGCCGGGGGCGCCGCGGCCGGCGCTGCCGGTCCTCGCCGACTGGCGCCGGAAGGCCGAGAACCCCGAGTCGGCGGCCGGCTTCGACGACTCGGCGTGGACGGTCGCCGACAAGCGGACGTCGTTCAGCACGACGCCGGTCCCGGCAGGTCAGCCGGTGCTCTTCGCCGACGACTACGGCTTCCACTACGGGGACGTCTGGTACCGGGGGCACGTGGACGGCGACCTGTCGGACCTGGAGTCGGTCTCCCTCGCCTACAGCACGGGCACCCAGGGCATGCTGATGGCCTGGCTGGACGGGGAGCCGCTGGGCTCGCACCGGATGCCGGTGCCGGACGCGAAGACGGTACGGAAGGGGAGCTGGGCCGCTACGGCCGAGTTCTCCGCCGCCGGGCTGAAGAAGGAGCAGCGCAAGAAGCAGCGGCACGTGCTGTCCGTGCTGGTGCGGCGGATGCAGCACGACATGGACGGCGCGTCCCTGGACACCCACAAGGTGGCCCGTGGGCTGACCGCCGCCGCCTTCAAGGGGGCCGCGCCGAAGGTGGGCTGGCGCATCCAGGGGGCCGCGGCCGCGGATCCGGTGCGGGGGCCGCAGAACAACGGGGGGCTGTACGGGGAGCGGGAGGGGTGGCACCTGCCCGGGTTCGCGGACGGCGGGTGGGAGGCGGTCACGCTTCCCCGCTCCGACAAGGGGATGGGAGTCACCTGGTACCGGACCGGGTTCCGGATGTCCGTGCCGGGCGGGGTGGACGCGTCGGTGGGGCTGGTGCTGGACGACGACCCCGGGCGGGCGTACCGGGTGCAGATCTTCCTGAACGGCTGGAATCTGGGGCAGTACGTCAATGACGTGGGGCCGCAGCATACGTTCGTGCTGCCGAGCGGGATTCTGCGGACCCGGGGTGCGAACACGTTGGCGCTGGCTGTGCTTTCGGACGGGACGAGTGAGTTCGGGCCGGGGGTCGTGCGGCTGGAGTTGCTGGGGAGCGCGGCCGGAGGAGTGCCGGTGGCTTCGGTGGACTCCCCCGGTCGTTAGCTGCGGGCCGGTGGGGGCCGGTCGCGCAGTTCCCCGCGCCCCCAAGGGGGCGCGTTGACCCTTACGTCAGTCGAATCACATTCCAGGAGAGGGGTTCTAGAACGGCGTTGAGAGTGCCGCTGTTCAGAGACGTGCCCACGGCCGGGTGAGGGGTCACTCGCTCCGGCTCCGCCAAGGTGTTGCGGGCGTCGGGGTCCTCGTCCGACAGGACGCTGTGTTCCGCCACGGTTGTCAGGCCGAGGCCGCTCAGGGCGATTTCCAGGGGCAGGGTTTCTGACTGGCTGCGGTTCACGGCGAAGACGGTGACCGTGCCGTCCTCGGCCCTGACCGCCGTCGCGTGCAGCAGGCTCGTCTCGCCGTACTTCTTCGTGTCGTACGTCGGTGAGTCCACCCGTACGTCCAGGACCTGGCCCCTGCCGTAGCGGGACGCCTGGGCGAAGGGGAAGAACGTCGTCTGGCGCCAGGCCGGGCCGCCGGGCTCCGTCATGATCGGGGCGATGACGTTGACCAGCTGGGCCAGGCAGGCGACCGTGACGCGGTCGGCGTGGCGGAGCAGGGCGATGAGGAGGGAGCCGAAGACCACCGCGTCCAGGACGCTGTAGTTGTCCTCCAGGAGGCGCGGGGCCTCGGGCCAGTCCCGCGCGTCGGAGTTCTCGATCGCGTGCCACTTCGAGGTGTACCAGACGTTCCACTCGTCGAAGGAGAGGTTGATCTTCTTCTGGGACTTCAGCCTGGCGCCGATGTGGTCACAGGTGGCGACCACGTTCTCGATGAAGGACTCCATGTCGACGGCGGAGGCCAGGAAGGAGTCGACATCGCCGTCCTGGGGCTCGTAGTAGGCGTGCAGGGAGATGTAGTCGACCAGGTCGTACGTCTCCGCGAGGACCGTCGCCTCCCACTCGGCGAAGGTCGGCATGGACTGGCTGGAGGAACCGCAGGCGACCAGTTCCACGGACGGGTCCATCTGGCGCATGGCGCGGGCGGTCTCGGCGGCGATGCGGCCGTACTCCCCGGCGGTCTTGTGGCCGGTCTGCCAGGGGCCGTCCATCTCGTTGCCCAGGCACCAGAGCTTGATGCCGAAGGGGTCCTTGTCGCCGTGGGCGGCGCGGAGGTCCGCCAGGGCGGTTCCGGAGGGCTGGTTGGCGTACTCCTGGAGTTCCAGGGCCTCCGCCACGCCCCGCGTGCCGAGGTTGATCGCCATCATGGGCTCGGCCTGCGGGCCGACCTTCTTCAGGAAGGCGATGTACTCGCCGAGTCCGAAGCGGTTGGTCTCCGTCGACCGCCAGGCGAGGTCGAGGCGGCGGGGGCGGTCCTCGACCGGGCCGACCGAGTCCTCCCACTTGTAGCCGGAGACGAAGTTGCCGCCGGGGTAGCGGAGGGTGGTGACGCCGAGTTCGCGGACGAGGTCGAGGACGTCCGTGCGGAGGCCTTCGGCGTCGGCCGTGGGGTGGGTCGGCTCGAAGATGCCGGTGTAGACGCAGCGGCCTAGGTGCTCGACGAAGGAGCCGAAGAGGCGGGGGTTGACTTCGCCGATGGTGAAGGCGGGGTCGAGGGTGAAGCGGGCGGTGCGCAATGTTCGCCTTTCGGGGTGGGTTGTTCTCAATCGTGGGCGGGTGCGGGTGGGTGGGGGTTGCTCGCGCAGTTCCCCGCGCCCCTAAAGGGGCGTTGGCCAACCGTCTCTTGTCCAGCTCAGGGGGTTGAGCCCCAGCTTCGGGGTGCCGTTGTCGGCTGCGTCGTAATAGTGGTACGCCAGCCACGTCTTGCCGTGGGTGCGGAATGTCGACTCGCCGCCCGGGCCGATGTAACGGCCGTGGGAGGAGAGAAGGAGGTCGCCGCCGCCGTTCAGCATCGGTGTGCCCGTGCTGTCGGTGTACGGGCCCGTCACCGTCGTCGAGCGGCCCACTCTGATCTTGTACGTGGAGTTCGCTCCGGCGCAACAGGCGTCGTACGAGGCGAAGAGGTAGTAGTAGCGGCCGTGGTGGAGGATCGCGGCGCCTTCGACGGCGTAGGGGGCGTCCGGGCGGGTGGCCAGCTGCCGGACCGGGGCGCCGGGGATCGCCTTTCCGGTGTGCGGGTCCAGTCGCACCATGCGGATGCCGGTCCAGTAGGAGCCGAACGCCATCCACAGTTTGCCGTCGGCTCGGGTGATCGCCGGGTCGATGGCGTTCCAGGCGTCGGTCGTGTCGGAGGTGAAGGCGGGGCCGTGGTCGGTCCAGGTGCCGGGGAGGCCGGTCGGGGAGGTGGCCACGCCGATCGCGGAGTGGTTGGTGCCCCAGGAGGAGACCGCGTAGTAGAGCCAGTAGCGGCCGTCCCGGTAGGAGAGGTCGGGAGCCCAGGGGTCGGCGGTGGAGTTGTAGTCGTACCACCAGCTCGGCGGTGTGGTGAAGGCGTTGCCCGCGTCGGTCCAGTCGCGGAGGTTCGTGGAGAGGCGGGCGCCGATGATGCCGCCGGTGGAGTAGGCGACGTACTGGCCGTTCCTCAGTCGGTGGACGGTGGGGTCGTGGATGATCTGCTGGCCGGTCAGGGGGAGGGGGTCGGGGTAGGTGGTGGTCGCGGAGGCGGTGGTGGGGAGGAGGGCTGTCGCCGCGGCGGCGAGCAGGGCGGCGAGTCCGGGGAAACGCTTCAACTCCGGCTCCTCACTGGCCGGCCAGGCCCGTGTGGGCCACGCCGCGCACGATCTGGCTCTGGAAGAAGACGAACACGATGATCAGCGGGAGGCCCGCGATCAGGCCGCCGGCCATCAGCTGCGGCCAGACGATGCCGAAGGCGTTCTGGACGGTCGCGATGCCGTTCGGCATCGTCATCAGGTCGGGGTTGTTGGTCACCATGTACGGCCACAGGAAGTTGTTCCAGGAGGCGATGAAGGTGAAGATGCCGACCGCCGAGAGGGACGGTTTCGACAGAGGGAGGACGATCGTGAAGAAGATGCGCCAGCGGCCGGCGCCGTCGATGAAGGCGGCCTCCTCCAGTTCCTTGGGCAGCGACTGGAAGAACTTGTAGAGGATGTAGACCATCGCGGCGGGGGCGCACTGGGGCAGGATCATGCCCCAGTAGGTGTCCACCATGCCGAGCGACTGGACCGTGGTGAACAGCGGGACGCCGAGGATGGCCGGGGAGAACATCAGGCCCGCCATGGTGAGCGAGAGCAGGACGCCCTTGCCGCGGAACTCGGTGCGGGCGAAGCCGTATCCGGCGAGGGACGCGACGAGCAGCACGATGAAGGTGACGCAGACCGAGACGACGACCGAGTTGACGAACCAGTCGGGGATGTTGCCGGCGTCGAAGATGCCCTTCCAGGAGTCCCAGGTGACGTGGTCCGGGATCCAGTGCGGGGAGGCGACGGACTCGGTGGAGGTCTTGAGCGAGGTCGACAGGGCCCAGAAGAGCGGGGCGATCCAGAGCAGGGAGAGGGCGGCGGCGAGCGCCGTGAGGGCGATCTGGGCCGGGGTCCAGGTGGAGCGCGGCCTGCGGACGACGGGGGGTGTGGTGGTGGTGGTCATCGGGTGGCCTCCTCGCGGGTGCGCAGCAGCCACATGCGGGTCAGGGCGACGGCCGCGACGATGATGAAGAGGATCATGGAGATCGCGGAGGCGTAGCCCACGCGGTAGCTGGTGAAGCCCTGCTCGATCATGTACTGGACGAAGGTGCGGGTGGAGTTCTCGGGTCCCGAGCCGAACTGGAACATGATGACGACCTGGTCGTAGACCTGGAGCGAGGCCAGTATCTGGAGCGCGACGACCAGGCCGGTGATGTTGCGCAGGTTGGGGACCGTGATGTGGACCATGCGCTGGAAGGCGTTCGCGCCGTCCAGTTCGGCCGCCTCGTAGAGGTGTTGCGGGATGTTCTGCAAAGCCGCCAGGTAGAGGAGGAAGGAGAAGCCGACCGTCCACCAGAGGGTGGCGATGACGCTCGCCAGCAGGGCGGTGGACTTCTGGGTGAGCCAGGGGGTGTCGAGGCCGAGGGTGTGGTTGACCAGGCCGTTGACCGGCTGGAAGAGCCACCACCAGAGGTTGGCGACGACGGCCGACGGGAGCAGGAACGGGGCGAAGAAGCTGAACCGCCACAGCCACTTGAAGTGGACGGTGTGGTGGGCGATCAGCGCCATCAGGAGCGCCATGACGACGATCAGCGGGACCACCCAGAGGGTGAACTTGACGCTGTGCCACAGGGACTGCCAGACCAGGTCGTCCTGGAGGGCCTCGCGGTAGTTGTCGAGGCCGATGAAGCTGGTGTGGTCGCCGGAGATGTTGGCGTCCGTGAAGGACAGGTACAGGCCGCGGACGATCGGGACCAGGACGAAGAGGCCGTACAGGACGAAGAACGGGGTGACGAACCAGCCGCCGTGCTGGAGGCGACGGCCCCAGCGCAGGCGCAGGGTGTCGGCGCCGGTGGCGGTGCGTGCCACGCGCGGGGCGGCGGGGACCGCCGTGGTGGAGGCGGTGGAGGCGGTGGAGCTCATGCGTCGGCTCCCTTCAGCTCCTGGGCGGCGGTCTTGCCGTCCATCGGGTTCTTCGAGGCGAGGAGGGCCTCCAGGGCGCTCTTCATGGCGCGGGCGGTGGCGTCGGGCCTGGTGGAGCCGAGGTTGGAGCCGGCGATGAGCGGGCCGACCCGCTTGGAGAGGGTGCCGGTGGAGCCCGCGAACCAGATGTGCGGCTCGGTGGCGAGGTGCTGCATGGCGTCCTGGGAGTACTCGCGCTGCGGCGAGAGCTTCGTGTACGCCGGGTCCTTGAAGGTCGGCAGGTAGGCGGGCACGTGGCCGCCCTGGGCCCAGGTCGCCGCGTTCTTCACCAGGTAGGCGGCGAGCGCGTAGGCGCCCTCGTTCGCGGCGCCGCCGCGGTCGGCCTGGTGGGGCAGGACGAAGGAGTGGGACTCGGCGTGGGTGCCGGGGGTGCCGAAGACCGGGGGCAGCGGCGTGGCGCCGTAGTCGATCTTCGCGGGGGTGTAGACCGGCACCGACCAGTCGCCCTCCCAGACGAAGGGGGCGCCGGCCAGGAACATCGCCGCGTCGTCCGAACCCGCGATGGCGTAGCCGTCGGTGACGTGCTTGCGGAAGAACTCCAGGACCCGGGTGGCCTTGTCGGTGTCGAAGACGACGCCGGTCTGGTCGGCGTCGAAGTAGCCGCCGCCGAGCTGCTGGTAGAAGGCGACGAAGAACCACCAGGAGAAGTTCTGGTCGTTGGCGTGCATGCCGAGGGTCTGCAGACCGCCCTTGAGCTTCGCCTTGGCGGCCTTGAGCATGGCGAACCAGTCGTCCTCGGAGGCGGCGTACGGGAGCCGGCCGTCCGCGTCGAGCAGGCCGGCCTTCCGGCAGACGTCCTTGCGGTAGAAGTTCAGCTGGACGTGGACGTCCAGGGGCAGGGCGTACAACTGGCCGCCGACGATGCCGCGTTTCCACAGGATGGGGTTGAAGTCGGCCTCGCGGACGCCGTGTTCGGCGAGCTTGCCGATGTCCCAGGGGTCGAGGAGGCGCCCGGGTGCGAAGCCGGTGACCCGGCCCTGGTGCATGACGGCCAGGTCGGGGGCGCGGTTGCCGGCCGCCGCCATGGCGAGCTTGGTGTAGTAGGGGTCGCCCCAGGTGAGGGTGGACGCCTTGACGTCCGTGTCCGGGTGGGCCGTGTGGAAGGCGTCCACCATGGCCTGCATGTTGGCGCCGTCGCCGCCGGAGAAGAGGTTCCAGTAGCGGACGCGGGTGCGTGCGCTCGATGTCAGTGCGTCGGCGCCGGTGCCGAGGGCCGCGAAGCCGAAGCTCGCCGCCACCGCCAGCCCGCCCGCCGTGCCCAGTAGTTGCCTGCGACCGAGGCCAGGTCGTCCCATGCCATTGCCTGCCCTTGCCTTCGGGATCCGTCGTGCTCGTGATCGCGTCCGTCATTCTTGTTCGAGATATCGGCTCATGCTCGTAACTTCGAACGGGACCGTAAAATCGAAGCGCTTGCGCGTCAATGGGTCGCGCGTGACTTTCATGCATCGAGCACTCGTTGTCATGTGAACTACAGCTCGAACTGGCGCCGCCGGACGCGTAGTCTCGGACCGGCCGACGCAGCGCGGTCACCGCCGCGGGGGCGGTGCGAAGGGGGAGCGATGGACTTGGCCGGCGCGCGGCACCGGTGGGCCCGGATCGCCACGGGGCTGCGGGGCTCCCGGCCGAACGCACAGATGCGTGTCCTCGCCGCCGACCTCACCGCCGCCGTCCGCGCCAGACCCCGGACGCCGGCCGACGTACGGGAGTTGTGCCGGGTGCTGTGCGCGGAGCTGAGCCGTAGACGCGAGGGGCGGCCCGTCGAGCTGCGGTTCGAACGGTTCCCCGACGAGATCGAGGTCACCGGGCTGTGGGTGGAGTTCCAGGACTTCGACCTGGTGATCGTCGAGGAGCGGGCCGAGGCGGTCCAGCAACTGGTCATCCTGGGGCATGAGTTGTGGCACCTGCACACGCGCGGCACGCATCGTCACGAGGCCGCGGCCAACGCCCTCGCCGGGCGGCCGGACTGGGACTCCGTCGCCCTGACCGTGGCGGCCCGCAACGGCTCCCGGGAGGCCGACGAGGCCGAGGCCGACGACTTCGGGCACCGGCTCGCGGCCGCGCTCCGGTCCTTACTGCCCGGACAGGGCGGTGAGGCCCCGCCCGATCCGGTCCAGCGGTCCCTCGGCTACCGCGGGCGCGAAGGCGGAGCGCGGTGACGAACTCCCCGCTGGCCGAAGGCCCGGCCGCGTTCTTCACCGGCCTGTACATCTCCTTCTGGCTCCCCGGCCTGGTGCTGACCGCGGCCCTGGTGATCAAGCTGCCCAGCATCCTCAAACTGTGGCGGGACCCGCTGCTGCGTGCCGTCGGCGGCCTGCTGCTGTTCGCCTGCGCGGTGTTCGCCTTCGCCGCTCCGGCCACCATCTCCTGGACGAACCGGGTCACCGGTGTGCCGAACATCGCGGCACCCCTGGTGTACTCCCTGATCACCGCGCTGTCCGCGTCCTGGCTGCTGCTGGTCGTGCACTGGCGCAACGGCCACACCGACCGCCGTGCACAGACCCGGCGCGCGACCCGCTGGGTGGTCTGCGTCTACGCGGCCGTGGTCGTCGCCCTGTGGGTGCTGTTCGCGCTCGCCGACGTGCCCGTGGAACAGGTCAGGAACCTGGACACCTACTACGCGAGCACGCCGTTCATGCGCGAGGAGATCCTGCTCTACCTCCTCGCGCACACCGCGGCCTGCGCGATCACCACCCGGCTGGTGTGGAACTGGATCCGCACCGACGGCCTCGACGCCTGGCTGCGCTGGGGGCTCAGGTTCCTGGGCATCGGCTACGCGACGAACCTGGTCTTCAGCGCGGCCAAGTTCACGGCCGTGGTGGCCCGCTGGACCGGTCACGACCTGGACTGGCTGAACGCCAACATCGCACCGTCGGCCGCCTGCATCGCCGCCACGTTCGTCGCGATCGGCTTCATCGTGCCGCACGCCGGCCAGTACTTCCACGACCGCTGGCTGGTGCGCCGCCGGCACCGCGCCCTGAAGCCGCTCGCCCGGCTGCTGCGGACCGTCGCGGGCGGCCGCGAACCGCTCGCGCTGCGCGCCACCGCCGAGATGCGCCTGATCCGCCGCGAGACCTACATCCGCGACGCGCTCCTGCAACTGTCCCGGTTCCTCGACGAGAACCTGCGCGGCCGGGCCTACGACGCCGCGCTCGCCCTCGGCCACGAACCCGGCCGGGCCCAGTCCCTGGCCGCCGCCGTGACGATCCTGGAGGCCGTGGAGAGCGGACGGCACGCCCTGGACGACGGCGGCACGGGCGGGACCGACACCTCGTATCTGCTCCAGGAGATCCAGGCCGTCTCCGAGGTCCTGCGCCACCCCGATGAGATCACGGCGGTACGCACCCGCGCGGCCGTCCCGGCAGAGAGCATGTCCACGCATGAGTGACCGTTCCTCCCCCGCCAGAGCCGCCGTCGTCCTGGGGGGATCCCACACCGGCATGCTCGCGGCCCGGGCCCTGGCCGGCCTCGCCGACCGGGTCGTCGTCGTGGAACGCGACGAGCTGCCCGAGGCGCCCCGGCCCCGCAAGGGGCTTCCGCAGGCCCGGCACGCCCACATGCTCTGGTCGGGCGGGGTACGGGCGATGGAGGAACTGCTGCCGGGCATCACCGCGGCCCTCCTGGACGCCGGGGCGCGCCGGGCCCCGGTCACCACGGACATGGTCGCCCTCTCGGCGCACGGCTGGTTCCGGCGCTGGCCCGAGTCCCACCATGTGCTCCTGGCCGGGCGGGACCTGCTGGACGCGACGGTCCGGGCGCGGGTCCTCGCGGACGGGCACGTCGAGGTGGCCGGGGGCACGGAGGTGCTCGGGCTCACGGGCGACGCGGCGGCGGTCACCGGGGTCCGGGTGCGGGACCGCGACGGCCGGGAGCGGACCGTCGAGGCGGACCTGGTCGTCGACGCCACCGGGCGGGGTTCCGGAGCCCCCCGCTGGCTCGCGGCCCTCGGGCTGCCCGCGCCGGAGCACCGCGAGGTCGACACCGGCCTCGCCTACGCCAGCCGGCTCTACCTCGCACCCGAGCAGGCCCGCGCCGGCTTCCCGGTGGTCAACGTGCAGCCGGACCCGCGGGAGGGCGGTCCCGGCCGGGCGGGCTTCCTGCTGCCCATCGAGAACGGCCGCTGGATCGTCACCCTCAACGGCACCCGCGGGGGCGAACCGACGTCCTCCGCCGACGACTTCGTCCCGTTCGCCCGCGACCGGCTGCGGCACCCGCTCATCGGCGAGCTGCTCGCGCAGGCCGAACCGCTGTCCGACGTCGCCGTCACCCGCGCCACCGTCAACCGCCGGTACTTCTACGAGCGGATGGCCGCCTGGCCCGACAACTTCACGGTCCTCGGCGACGCCCTGGCCGCGTACAACCCCGTCTACGGCCACGGACTGGCCGTGGGCGCGCAGAGCGCCCTGCTCCTGCGGGATCTGACCCGGCGCCACGGCTTCGGCACGCGCGGCCTGGCCCGCCGCGTCCAGAAGGCGGTCGCCCGGCCGGTCGGGGCGGCCTGGGACCTCGCCATCGGGCAGGACGTGTTCTATCCCGGGGCGACGGAGAACGGCCCGACGACCCGGGACCGGATCGTGGCCGCCTACGTCGCCCGCCTCATGCACACGGCCACGGGCAACGGCCGCATCGCCCGCCGGGTGACGGACGTGACCTCGCTGGAGCGGCGCGCGGAGGTACTGCTGACTCCGTCCGTCCTGCTGGCGGCGCTGGCGGGGCCGTTGAAACCGACGCTGACCGGACCGCCGCTCACCGCAGAGGAGTTGAAGCGGGCCGGCTTGCAGTAGGGGAAGCGCCCCGTAGGGGCGCGGGGCTGCATTTGATTTGCGGCTGCCGCCGCGTGGGCGCGACCAGCCACCCCGCAGGCTGACGGCGGCCGTTCAGCAGCGCCCCTTTGGGGGCGCGGGGAACTGCGCGATCAGCCCCCACTCGCCCACAGGCGAAAGACGACCCTGCCACGCCGGGCAGTAGACCGTCTGCGGCGCCGTCGTGGCTGGTCGCGCAGTTCCCCGCGCCCCTTACGGGGCGCTCAGCCCTGGAAGGCAGGCTGGGCCACGCCCTTGCCCGCGTCCGGGATCACCAGCAGGGAGCCTGCCGTGGGGTGGGGGCGGTCGAGGCCCACTCTCGCCGTCGTGACGTAGAGGTCAGTCAGGTCGGCGCCCCCGAACGCGCAGGCCGTCGTGAGCGTCGCGGGAAGGGTGACGACCCGGTCCAGCTCACCAGTCGGCGTGTAACGCCGTACCGCTCCCCCACCCCACAGCGCCACCCACACACAGCCGTCCGCGTCGACCGTCAGGCCGTCGGGGAAACCGGCGCCCTCCTCGATCGTCGCGAGCGGGCGGCGGTCGACCGGGAGTCCGTCGACGTAGTCGAAGACGTCCACCCGGCGGGTCGGCGTGTCGACGTAGTAGACGCGGCTGCCGTCCGGGCTCCAGCCCGTGCCGTTGCTGACCGTGACGTCCGGCAGCAGCGTCGTCGCCGTGCCGTCGGGCGCCACCCTGGAGAGCGTGCCGCCCCCGACCGTCTCGTCGTAGCGCATCGTGCCGGCCCACAGGGTGCCGTCGGGGGCGACGGCCGCGTCGTTGGCGCGACGGCCCGGGACCGGCTCGCGGAGCAGCCAGCGGAACGAGTCGTCGGGGTCGAGGAGGCCGACGCCGTCCCGGAGATTGAGGACCAGGCCGCCGTTCGCGCGGGGCTTGACCGCGCCGACGTGCTGTTCGGTGGTGCGGATCGTGCGGTGGCCGGTGGCGGGGTCGTACGTGTGGATCCGTGCACCGAGGACGTCGATCCATATCAGGCGGCCGGCCGCCGGGTCCCACGTCGGTCCCTCGCCGAGCGTCGCCTCCGCCGCGACCGCCACCTCGTACGCCGTCGTCGTCATGCCACGCTCCGGTGGCCGAGGCGCTCGGAGAGTTCGGCGGCGCCCTTGGCCGCGAGCTGCTCCAGCTCGTCGCGGCGCTCGTCGCTCCAGCGGATCATCGGGACGGAGATGGACAGCGCCGCGACGACCTGGCCGGTGCGATCGCGGACCGGCGCGGCGACACAGGAGACGTCCGGGTTGGACTCCCGGCTCTCCACGGCGATACCGCGGGCGCGGATCTCGGTGAGGGCCTCGCGCAGGGCGTCCGGCTCGGTGATGCTGTTCGGGGTCATCGCGACGAGGTCGGCATCGTCCGGGATGCGCGCGGTCAGCTCGTGGTCGGGCAGCGAGGCCAGCAGCATCTTGCCGACCGAGGTGCAGTGGGCGGGCAGCCGGCGGCCGGCGGCGGAGACCATGCGGACCGCGTGCGTGGAGTCGACCTTGGCGATGTAGATGACGTCGGTGCCTTCGAGGATCGCCACGTGCACGGTCTCGTCGCAGGTCTCGGCGACGGACCGGGCGACCTGCTGGCCCTCGGCGGCGAGGTCGAGCTGTTCGGCGTAGCGGCTGCCGAGCTGGTACGGACGGACGCCGAGCCGGTAGCGTCCGGGCTGTCCGGGTACGGGCACGATGTACGACCGGGCGGAGAGCGTGGTCACCAGCTCGTGCACGGTGGTCCGCGGCAGCTGGAGTCTGCGCACTATGTCGGGGGCGGAGAGAGTCCCGTCCCCGTCGAGGAAGAGCTCAAGAATGTCGAGAGCCCGGGTCACGGCAGGCACAAGGCGTCCCACGTCCGGCCCCCTCCCTTGGGTCTAAGCGCCAGATATCGCGGAGCTGCGGAGCCGTTCGAGATATCAACAGGCGATCGGCATGACGAACACAGGCTAGCCATCGGGGATTGTGTGGGCAATGGCCGGGAACCAGCCGGGCACCCGCGTGTGCACCATGGGTGGCATGCAACTGGACTTCCAGCTGGTACTGCTGCGCCGCATGGCCGACCACAACCCGGACCTGGTCGAAGACGCCCGGCGCACGCTGGGTGCGTCGATCGCGGACATGCGGGAGGCCAACAAGCGCTGGCAGGCGATGGCCCGCTCGCCCCGGTCCCGGTCCGCCGCCTCCCGCTACCGCTCGGTCCTCGGCCCGCCCGAGTCGGAGACGAAGCGCACCGTGGGCGACCTGGAGTGCACGGCCTGGCAGTGGCCGCTCCCCCTCTGGCCCACCCTCCGATTCGAGGTCATGGCCGGCCCCGGCGGCGCGGTCTGGAACGAGTGGCTGGTCCGCGCCCCCGGCGCCCCGGCACCGACACTGGAGACGTACGACGACCTCACCCCCTGGTCCTGCACGGTCGACGAGGCCGCCCGCGCCTTCGCCCCCGCCCGCCCCCTGGAGGGCACCGCCCCGACCCGCTGGGGGCTCACCTTCAAGGTGCCCGACGGCCGTCAGGTGGTCGCCGAGTTCACCTGGGGCCTGTTGCAGCGCACCGCGGTCATCGACGGGCCGCGCTGAGGACCGCCGCCACCACGGCCTCCACCGACCCGGGGTGCAGGAACAGGAACAGGTTCGGCTCGACCAGCTCCAGCTCCATCACCTGCGGCCGCCCGTCCGCCCCGTCGACCAGGTCCACCCGGGCGTACAGCAGCTCGGGCGCGTCCGGTACGGCGGCCAACGCGCGCTCCGCCACGGCGAGTTCGGCCGGAGTCGGGGTCCACTGCTCCAGGTCCGGGTGGGCGACCTTGTCCGCGTCGTACGCCGTGCCCGGGGTGAGCACGGCCCGCTTGCGGCTGGCGTGCAGCAGCCGCCCGCCGAAGAACTGGAGCGCCCGCTCCCCGCTGACGTCGATCCCGGCGACGTACGGCTGGACCATCGCGGTCAGCCCCTCCTCGTGCATCCGGGCGAGGTGCTCTGCGGCGGTGCCGTGCTCGTCGGGCGTGTAGCGCGCGGCGAACCGGGCGCCGGCGCCGAAGGTGGGCTTGACGACGAAGTCGCGGTCGGCGGGCAGCCCGGCGGCCGGGTCGCCGGGGGCGAGGTACCGCGTCGGCACGACCGGCACACCGGCCGCCGCGAGGTCACCGAGATACCGCTTGTCGGTGTTCCACCGCACGACCGCGGCCGGATTCGCGATCCGGGTCGCCTTGCCCACCCGCTCCACCCACGGCAGGAACTCGTCCGTCCGCCAGGCGTAGTCCCAGGTTGACCGGATCACGACCAGGTCGTGGCCGCCCCACTCGGCCTCCGGGTCGTCCCACGGGTGGGCGACGGCCTCGGCCCCCGCGGCGGTCAGCGCCTCCAGCAGCACCGGCAGGTCCCGGTCCTTGCTCGGTTGCACGCCGGGGTCGTAGGTGGCGAGGGCTATGCGGGGCACGGCGGGGGCTCCCTTGGCTTCGACTGGCTTCGACTGGCTTCGACGACTGCGTTCCTTCGGCAGGCTAACGGGGACACCGTTGACCTTCACCTTCGGTGAAGCCCCAGCATCGGTGGCGGACGTCGAGGAACGCGAGGTACCGGCATGGAGACGGCATGGAGTGGCTGACCATCGGGGCCTTCGCGAGGGCCTGCCGGCTGTCGCCGAAGGCGCTGCGGCTGTACGACGAGCTGGACCTGCTGAAGCCCGCCCGCGTCGACCCGGAGACCGGCTACCGGTACTACGCCGAGGCGCAGCTGGAACGCGCCCGGCTGGTGGCCTGGCTACGGCGGCTGGGCATGCCGCTGGCGCGGATCCGCGAGGTGTGCGCGCTGCCCGCCGGCCCGGCCGCCCGGGAGGTGCGGGCGTACTGGGCCCGGGTCGAGGCGGAGACCGCCGTACGGCGGGACCTGGCCGCGTTCCTCGTCGACCACCTGTCCGGAGAATCGAGAAGGGAAACGACGAAGATGCTGGAGTTGCGTTACGCCGCCCACTCGGACCGGGGGCATGTCCGGCCGTCCAACCAGGACACCGCGTACGCGGGGCGCCGGCTGCTGGCCGTCGCCGACGGGTGCGGGCCGGCCGGGGCGTCGGCCAGTGCCGCCGCCGTTGCGGCGCTCAAGTCCCTGGAGGACGCGGAGCTTACGACGGGAAGCGTGCTGAACCTCCTGGACGACGCGGTGCGTTCGGCGGGCGAGGCGGTACGGGAGGCGGCGGAGGGAAGTACGGAGGTCGGTACGACGCTGACCGCGCTGCTGTGGACCGGGTCCCGGCTGGCTCTCGCGCACATCGGGGACTCGCGGGCGTATCTGCTGCGGGACGGGGAGCTGTTCCGGATCACGCACGACCACAGTGTGGTGCAGTCGCTGATCGACGAGGGCCGGCTGACACCGGCCGAGGCCGAGAGCCATCCGCAGCGGATGCTGCTGGCGAAGGCCCTCGGTGGCGCCGCCGACACCCCGGACCTGAAACTGCACGAGGTCCGGGCCGGGGACCGGTACCTGCTGTGCTCGGACGGCCTGACCAGGGCGGTCCCCGACGAGCGGATCGCGGAGCTGCTCGGCGGGGGTGAGCCGGGGGATGCGGTGCGGGTACTGGTCGAGGCGGCCAACGCGGCGGGCGGCGACGACAACGTGAGCGCGGTTGTGGCCGACGTGGTTCCGCCCACCCGCCCACCCGTCTCGGTCGGATAAGAAGCTGGGGAAGAACGAGATCCGACCGGACGGAAAGTCGTCCGGGGCACGCGCCCACCTCGGTCGGCGGCAGGGCCGGGGCAAGCCGGAAAGACAGAACACCGCCTCCGACCTCGCCCCGTCTCAGCCCCCGACCCCCACTCCGCTCAGTGGAAAACCCGCCAAGACACTCCCCGGCACCGCCCCACGCCCACATCAGTCACCACAGCCACCACCCCACGCCCCCACCGGTCACCACAGCGACCGCCCCACCCCCACACCGGTCACCACAGCCACCACCCCACCCCCCACCGGTCACCACAGCCACCACCCCACCCCCACCCCCACCCCTGCCCCACCCGACCCCACCCCGACCTCCCCCGGCCTTCCCCACCTGCCCCCACCCCGACCTCCGCCGGCCTCCCCCTGCCCCCACCCCGGTGGTGTGATCTAGGTCGTGGTGCGGAGTGTGAGTGGGGTGTCCTCGGGGCGTGGTACCTGGTGTAGGAAGGGGCTGTCAGGGTTCCGAACGGTGAGGAGTCGTCGCGTGTCGTTTCTGTTTCCGGCCCTGGTGGACGGTCCGGGCGAGCGGGTCGCCCTGCGGTTCGGTGCACGGGCGTTGACGTACGGGCAGCTGGCCGCCGCGGCCGGCGCCCTCGCCGGCCGGGTCGGGCACGCCGGCCGGGTCGCGGTGTGGGCGACGCCGGAGCTGGAGACGGCCGTCGCCGTCGTCGGCACGCTGCTCGCCGGCAAGGCGGCCGTACCGCTCAACCCCAGGTCGGGCGAGAAGGAACTCGCGCACATCCTCGCCGACAGCGCGCCGACGGCCGTCCTGGCCGCGCCCGGCGCCGAACTCCCCGCCGCACTGGCCGACTTGCCGCGGGTCGACGTGGACGCGCACGCCACCGGCCCGGTACCCGAGGACCGCACCACCGGTTCCGACCCCGCCCTCGTCGTCTACACCTCCGGCACCACCGGCCCGCCCAAGGGTGCCGTCATCCCGCGCCGGGCGCTCGCCGCCACCCTGGACGCGCTCGCCGACGCCTGGCAGTGGACCGGGGACGACGTGCTGGTGCACGGTCTGCCGCTGTTCCATGTGCACGGGCTGGTGCTGGGGATCCTCGGACCGTTGCGGCGAGGCGGCTCCGTACGGCACCTCGGGCGGTTCGACACCGACGGCGTCGCCCGCGAGCTGAACGACGGCGCGACCATGTTGTTCGGCGTCCCGACCATGTACCACCGGATCGCCGAAGCCCTGCCCGACGACCCGGAGCTGGCGAAAGCCCTCGGCCGGGCCCGGCTGCTGGTCTCCGGTTCGGCCGCACTGCCCGTCCACGACCACGAGCGGATCGCGGCGGCGACCGGCCGGCGGGTCGTGGAGCGGTACGGCATGACGGAGACCCTGATGAACACCAGTGTGCGCGCCGACGGGGAGGCGCGGGCGGGGACCGTGGGGGTGCCGCTGCCGGGGGTGGAGCTGCGGCTGGTGGAGGACGACGGGACGGCGATCGCGGAGTACGACGGGGAGAGCGTCGGCGAGATCCAGGTGCGCGGCCCGAACCTGTTCACCGAGTACCTGAACCGGCCCGACGCCACCGCCGCCGCCTTCACCGCCGACGGCTGGTTCCGCACCGGTGACATGGCGGTACGGGAGCCGGACGGCTATGTGCGGATCGTCGGGCGCAAGGCCACCGACCTCATCAAGAGCGGCGGTTACAAGATCGGGGCCGGCGAGATCGAGAACGCGCTCCTCGAACACCCGGGGGTGCGGGAGGCCGCGGTCACCGGGGAGCCGGACGCGGACCTTGGCGAACGGATCGTCGCCTGGATCGTCCCGGCCGACCCGCAGGCACCGCCGTCCGCCGAGGATTTGGCGAACCATGTCGCCGGGCGGCTCGCCCCGCACAAGCGGCCCCGCGTCGTCCACTACCTGGACGCCCTGCCCCGCAACGACATGGGGAAGATCATGAAGCGGGCCCTGGGTGCCTGAGCCGACGCGCCGGCCGACACCCGAGCCGGCACCCGAGCCGGCACCCGGGCCGTCACCCGAGCGGCTCTCCGCCCGCCGGATCCTCGCCCTCGTCACCGACCCGGGCACCTTCGCCGAACTCCCGCACCCGGCAAGGCAGTCCCCGCCCGACGGCCCGCTCGCCTGGCAGGGCTACGACGCCTCGCGCGCCCGCGCCGCCGAACGCACCGGCGAGGAGGAGTCCGTCGTCGTCGGCACCGCGCGGATCGAGGGCACCTCGGCCGTGCTGGTCGCCTTCGAGTTCGGCTTCCTCGGCGGCTCGCTCGGGCAGCGGACCGGGGACCGGCTGGAGGCGGCGTACGTCCATGCCCGCGCCCACCGGCTGCCGGTGGTCCCCCTGGTCGCCACCGGCGGCAGCCGGATGCAGGAGGGCATGCTCGCGCTGTCCCAGCTCCAGCGGGTGGCCCGGCAGTCGGCGCTCACCCGGGAGGCGGGGCTGCCCCAGGTCGCCGTCCTGCGCGACCCGACGACCGGCGGCGGCTGGGCCACCCTGGGCGCCGGTGCCGATGTGATCCTGGCCCTGCCCGGCGCCCAGGTGGGCTTCGCCGGCTCCCGGGTCCGCCCGCCGGACGCCGACCCGGCCGCGTACACGGCCCAGGCGCAGCTCGCGGCCGGGGCGGCGGACGCCGTGGTGCCCCTGGCGGATCTGAAGGGGGCGCTCGGGCTGTGGCTGCGGCTGCTGACCGCTCCCGCCCCGATACCGGCCGCCCCGCCGGCCGCCCTCGGCGACACCGCGCTGCCCGCCACCGGCTGGGAGGCCGTCCGGCGCGCCCGCGCCCCGCACCGCCCGCGCGCCGTCGCCTACCTGGACGCGTACTTCACCCGCCGGGTCGCCCTGGTCGGCGACCGCTGCGGCGGGGCGGACCCGGAGGGGATGCTGTGCGGCTTCGGCGAGCGGGACGGCCGTACGGTCGCCTTCGCCGCGCAGACCGGGACGGCGACCCGGCCCGCCGGGTACCGCACCGCGGCCCGTCTGATACGGCTCGCGGACCGGCTGGGGATCCCGGTGCTGACCCTCGTCGACACCCCGGGCGCCGCGAACGACGCCGAGGCGGAACGGCAGGGTGCCGGGGCCGCGATCGCGGAGCTGTTCGGCGAGGTGGCGGCGGCCCGGACACCGATCACCACCCTCGTCATCGGAGAGGGCGGCTCGGGCGGCGCGCTGGCACTGGCCGCGCCCGGCAACACCTGGGCCACACCGGACAGCTACTTCTCCGTCATCGCACCGGAACTGGCGACGGCGATCCTGAAGCGCCCCCCGGAACAGGCCGAGGCCACCGCCGGCCAGCTGCGCATCCGCCCCCAGGACCTGGTCGAACTGGGGGTGGTCCGGGGCATCGTGGACGCCGTGGACCGTCCTCGGGCCTGAGCCGCGTGACCGGGCGGGTTTCCGCCCCGGCGGGCGGACACGGGTGGCCGCGTTCAACGACAATGGTCCGGTTACGGGGCCGTAGACACGGGGGAGCCAGGGGCGCCATGGCGAGAATGATGGAGTTCAGGACCGAGGACGGCGCCGTCGTCGTCGTGGAGTCGGCCGACGGCGTCCCGGGCAGCCGCCCCGTCTCGCGCGACGGCGGTTCGGGCCCAGCGGCGCAGGCCGCCCGTTCCTTCGAGGGCGCCCTGGCCGGAGTGCGGGCGGCGGCCCAGTCCGCGTTGCGGGTCTTCCGGGACGGCACACTGCAACCCGATTCCGTGGAGCTGGAGTTCGGGGTCAAGCTGACGGCGGAGGCGGGTGCGGTGATCGCCAAGGGAGCGGCGGAGGGACAGTTGGTGGTCCGGCTGAGCTGGGCGTCGGGGCAGGGCACGACACCGCCGGAACCGGCTCCTGCGGCCCCGCAGCCTCCGTCGGTCCCGGCGCCCACCCCCGGGTCATGAGCCGCGCTGCCCGGCCCGCCCGGATCGGGTGGTCCCGGCGGCCGTCCGCGAACGGCCCGCGGCTCCCGGAAGCCGCCCGCAGCCTGCCGCAACCACGAAACCCCCATTCAGCGGTGCCCCGCCCGGCCCCTCCCCGCAGGCGCGCCGCTGTGATCCCCCGGAGGATGCGAAGCAGGCCGCCGACCGGCGGCGCCACCGCACACGGCCCGCGTACTCGGGAGGATCTGCCGTGACCGTCAGCCTGGAGCAGTTGCGCCGCTGCCATTTCGCCGTCGATCTGGGGGCCGCCCGCACCCGGGTGTACGTGAAGGGCATGGGCCTGGTCGTCGACCAGCCTTCCGTCGCCGCCGTGAACACCCGTAGCGGCGCCCTGATCGCCGTCGGCGAGTTCGCGGAGAAGATGACGGGCCGTACCCCCGACTACATCCGCGTGGTGCGGCCCATCTCCGGCGGGACGATCGTCGACATCGAGGTGGCCCAGCGCATGCTGCGTCATCTGCTCGGCGACAAGATCCGGCGTTCGCTGCGCCGCAAGCCCCGGCTGCGGGCGGCGGCCTGCACCCCGCACGACGCCGACCCGCTGGCCCAGCGGGCGACCATCGAGACGCTGGCGGGGCTGGGGGCGAGGCGGGTGGAGCTGGTCGACACGCTGATCGCCGCCGCGGTCGGGTGCGGGCTGCCGGTCGAACGGCCCGAGGCCAGCATGATCCTCGTCTGCGGGGCCGCCGCCACCCAGGTCGCCGTGCTGTCGCTGGGGTCGATCGTGTGCGCCGAACGGCTGCCCGTCGGCGGTGAGGCCGTGGACCACGCGATCGTGCAGCACCTGCGGCACGAGCACGAGCTGATGCTGCCGAACCAGTCGATCCGGCCCCTGCAACTGGCCCTGGACGGCAACGGCCTCACCCCGCACGGCCCGGCCTCCACCGAGATCCACGGGCGGGACGTGGTCACCGGGCTCGCCCGCAGCGTACGGGTCGACACCGCCGCCGTACGGGACGCCATCCAGACGCCCCTCATGTCCGTCCTGGACGGGATCGGCCAGGTGCTGCGCGACTGCCCGCCCGACCTGGTCGCCGATCTCGCGGACCGCGGCATCATGATGGTCGGCGGCTCGGCCCTGCTCCCCGGCTTCGACCAGCTGCTGCGGGAGGCCACCGGCATGCCGGTGCACATCGCGGAACGGCCGGACGTGTGCGCGGTCCAGGGCATCGGGGCGATGCTGGAGGGCCGGATCGAGCCCCTGGTACTGGACCCCCTGGCCGCCTGAACACCCGCCCCGCCCCCGCCCGGCACCCGGCCCGCGGTCCCCGCGGGTTCAGGAGGCGGCCTCGAACCAGCACCGGACCGTCGTCCCCTCCGGCCCGGTGTGCACCCGGACCAGGTCGGCGACCAGGTTGACCAGGAGCAGGCCGCGGCCGCCGCTGCGGTCGCGAGGGGCCGGGCGGCGGCCGGCCAGGGGGTCGGTGAGGTGCCCCTTGTCGCGTATCTCGCACACCACCCGCCCGTCCCCGGCCCACACCGCCAGGGTGCCCGAACCCCCGCCGTGCACCACGCTGTTGGTGGACAGTTCGGCGACGGCCAGGGTCAGATCGGCGAGGCGCGCACCGCTCAGGCCGAGCCGTGCGGCCTCGGCGGTGGCGAGGTGCCGGGCCGCGGAGAGGGAGCCCGCCTCGAAGCGGACCGCCGGGGCGGCGGGCGGGGGCGGCAGGGGTTCGTTGTAGCGGGCGAGGATGTCGGCGGGGGCGTAGGCGTGGCTGTCCTGTTCCGGTCCGCCGCCGGCGGGCCGCAGGGTGGGGTGGGTGGCGTGCGCGTCGGCGATGGCCTGCGGATCGAGGCGCCGGGTGTCGTACGGGCACAGGACGGTCGCCGTACGGCCCCGGAAGGCCGCGTTGATCAGGGCCTCGTGCTGGACGCAGGCCGGGTACTCGGCGGTCGTGCGGCCGGGCCAGACGGGTTCGCCGACGATGCGGACGCGGTGGCCGGGCGGCTGGGCGTCGGCGAAGGCGTGCAGTACGCCGGGGAGGATCCGGCCGGGGTTGCGGCCGGCCTCCCGCATGTCGAGGAAGCGCACCGCCCCGGCGTCGGCGCCCAGAGCGGCCCGGATGAGGCGGAGGTTCTCGGCGGGTACGGCGACGGCCACCGGCTCCTGGGCGGCCAGCGCCTCCCGGACGAAGGGCACCGTCCCGGCCAGGTACTCGCCCTCGTCGCCGTAGAACAGGGCGGAATGGCGGAAGGGGCCGGGCGCGCCGGTCATGACCTCGGTACCGCACGCCGTACCGGCTCCCGGATGGTCACGGTGCCCGCCTCCTTGCCCCCGGATCACACGCATGCCCCGTGGACGCCGGCCCAAACCGGCCGACGCGGGCACAGGAGCGGGGTGTGGGATGCGGGGGTGCGGGGTGCCGGGTGCGGGGTGCCGGGTGCGGGAGTGCGGGGTGCCGGGTGCCGGGTGCGGGAGTGCGGGGTGTCGCTGTGGACCGCCCGCGCGCCCGTGCTCGGCGCGGCGGTCGGGTCTCCTAGTACGGCAGGATGCGCCCGGAAGGCGTCCTGCGGTCGATCTCCTGCCCGCGGGGAGCGGGCCGACGAACAACGCGCACGCGAATCCGACCGTCCATGACGCCCTCCTCTTGCCGAGCCCTGACCGGTACCTGCTGTCCGGTAGGAGGGCTCTGCCCCGCACATGGCAGGTCCAAGCCTGGTGCGGGGCAGCAAAGTTGACGGGGGCGGTGCGGGCCGGGGCCGGAACCGGGGCGCGGCGCCCTGTGAAACCACGGTCCCGTTACACGTGAATCACAGGTGGCGGCCCTAGGTTCCCGTGCCCATGACAGACAACTCCTCCGCGTCTCACGGAAGGACATCCCTCCGGTCATGAGCCAACACAGGAACCGCCGGGCCGCGCGCATCGTGGCCTTCTCAGCCGCCGGTGCCTTGACGGTCGCCGCGGGCGTCACGGCCGTGGCGTCGGCGAGCCAGCCGGCCACGACGACGGCGACCACCTGCTCCTTCACCAGGTCCGACACCTCGGCGAGCACCGGCGACAACCCCCGGCACGTGGTGACCGGCGACCTCGACGGCGACGGGAACGCCGACGTGGTCGCCGCGGACAACTCCGCCGACTCGGTCTCCGTGCTGCCCGGCAACGGCGACGGCACCTTCGGGACGGCCACGCAGTACACGGTCGGCTCGGGCGCCCGCGCGCTGGTCGCCGGGGACGTCGACGGGGACGGCGACCTGGACATCGCGGTGGCCGAGGAGTCCGCCGGGCGGGTCAACCTGCTGCTGGGCGACGGTGAAGGTGCGTTCACCGTCTCCTCGCGGACGGTGACCGTGACCCGGCCGCACGGACTGGTCCTCACCGACTTCGACGGCGACGGCGACCTGGACGTCGCCACCGCCGGTGTCGCCACCGCCGGGGGCGTGAGCGTGGCCCTCGGCAACGGCGACGGGACCTTCGGCGACGTCACCGGGTACAGCAGCGTGCAGCGGCTGTACTCGCTCACCGAGGGCGACTTCGACGGGGACGGCACCACCGACCTGGCGACCGTCAGCAACGGCTCCGACACCCTGGAGATCTACGCCGGCAACGGCGACGGCACCTTCCAGGACCCGGTCGCCTACACCACCTCCGCCCTGCCGGTCGCCGTCAACGCAGCCGACGTCAACGGCGACGACATCCCCGACGTGCTGGTGTCGTCCCTCGACGGCAACTCGGTCGACGTCTACACGGGCACCGCGGGCGGCACGCTGAGCGAGCTGACCGAGCTGTCGGCGGACGGCGCCTACGAGGCGGCCGCGGCCGACGTGACCTCCGACGGCACGACGGACCTGCTGGTGGCGAGCAGCGGCGACGACGCGGTGGACGTCTTCACCGGCTCGTGCGGGTGACCGGTCGGCGCCGACGCCGATCGTGATCGCTCCGCCGCACTCCTCCGCGGTCACGGACGTGCCTGTGGACAGTGTGCTCAGGCGGCCAGGCCGGCGGCCAGCCAGAGGGCGACGTCGCGCGGGTCTGCGGTGGTGCCGGTCATGCGGAGTTCGCGGTGCACCGCGCGGGGCAGTTCGGGGCGGTGCAGCAGCGGGCGGGCGCCGAGGGCGAGGACCAGGCCGGTCCATGCGTCGGCGTCCTCGGGGTCGCCCGTCAGCAGGCGGGCGTAGGCGCCGGGGGCGGCGGGGTCCCCGGCGACCAGGGCCCGGTCGGCGGCGGACGACGCGGGCCAGTCGTCGGTGTCCGGCACCGCGAGGCGCTGCCGGATCAGTCCGTTGCGGGCCTGGGACCAGGGTGCGGCGGGGTCGGGCACCACGGCGGACGCGGCGATGCGGGCATCGGCCGCGGCACCGGCGGCGTAGGCCCGGGCCAGGGCGCGGACGTCGTCCGGGGCGGGGGTCAGGTGCCGGACCCGCCAGCCGGTGCGGTGGTCGGTGGCCGCCAGTTCGGCCAGCGCAGCGGTGTCCGGCCGGATCCGGCGGTCCGCCCACCAGGCCGGCAGCCGCGCGGCCATGCCCCCGAGGAAACGGCGGCCGTGCTCGGTCAGGCCCGGGTCGGCGCGCAGGGTGTGGATCGCCTCCTGGGTCTGCCGCCGGCGCAGCGCGAACTCGAACTCGGCCAGCGGCCGCCCGGCCGGCGGCACATGGTCCAGGTACCTGCACCAGAAGTCGGTGATGCCGAGGAAGGCGTAGGCGCCCTGGAGCAGGCCGCTCAGCGGCCGCGGGTCGTTGCGCCAGGGGGCGTGGTGCCGTTCGGTTCCGCTGTCCCGCTCCAGCGTCAGCAGATGCAGCAGCGCGCCGAGTTTGGTGTGCTGGAACTCGTGGACCAGGGTGACCGCGAAGCTGACCGGGTCCGGGGGCAGCGAGGAGAGCAGGCCGCCGAAGGCGTCGCCGGAGGAGGCGCTGAGGACCGGGAAACTCCGCGCCGGCCGGACCTCCGCGACCGTGCGCAGTCCCTCCGCCAACGCGGCCGCCATGCCCGGGTCGCTGCCCGCGAGCAGGTCCACGGCCCGAGCGAACCGCTCCTGCCAGCGGGCCAGTTCGTCCTTGCCCAGGCGTCGCGGGGGCAGTGGTTCGCTCAGGTCCCGGTAGGGGTCGATGTCGTCGAGCCAGACGGTCACCGGGCGGCCGTCCGCGGTGGCGCGCAGGCTGCGCAGCCCCTGCCAGCCGGGGGCGTCGCCGTCGGGGGTCGCGGGCGGCTCGGGCGGGCCCACCCCGGCGCCGTACGGGCCGGCCCGCAGCCGTCCCGCCTCCACCGCCACCTCCGCCGTCCCCCATCGCGGGCGGTCCGGCAGGCGGGCCAGCCCGAGGGTGGGGAACATCGCGGTGCCGTCCCGCAGCGGCACAGCGGTGCGCAGCGGCAGCCCGGCGCGCAGCGCGGCGACCGCGCACACCGCGTGCAGATGGCCGAGGTCGGTCCACAGCGGCCCGTCGCCCCAGGCCGTGTGCCTGAGCCGGCGCAGGCTGTGCCCCAGCCAGGTGCCGATCTGCGGGTGCAGCAGCAGTTCCCTGAACTCCTGCGGGGCGCGCTGCTGGGCCGCCGTCAGGATGTCCCACGCGGCGTCCACGGGCGGCAGCGGGCCCAGCGCGCCGGGGGTCGCGGCGGCGGTGTCGAGCAGGGCCCTCAGCAGCAGGAGCCGCCTGCTGTACTCGGTCGTCCACAGGAAACGAACCGTCTCCGGACCGCCCCGGCCCGCGGCCAGATCGTCGAAATACGCCGTGGGAACGAGATGGTGCGCGGCGTGGGCGAGTGCGGAGCGTCCGTCCGGCTGCACATGGCTCCTTCCACGGGGATCGTCAGTCGGCCCGCCTGGCCGGTCCGTCGTCGTCGGCGAAGTTGACCCGTGGTTGTTCGACCTGTCGCAGCAACCGGTCCAGTGCACGCGCGTAGACGTCCGGATCCCCCGGCCGAAGGCCGGAGAGGGCGGTATCGCTGAGATCGGGCAGTTCGGATCGCACGAATTCCGCAGGCGTGTTCATGCGCCATCCCCCTGAGAACGTCCTCCCGTTGACTTCATGATGACGCATGGCCCGGGTGTCGGGAAGGCCGTGATCAGGCCGGTCAGCCTCCTATTCGGGCGGCAGCCGGCGGGCCGCCCAGTCCTTCAGCTCGCGTTGCGCGAGCGAGCCCGGTTCGAGCACGGTGAGCGCCTCGACGAGGGCGGCCAACCCACCGGGGTGGAGACGGCAGGTACGCACGATGCTGATGATGTCGGCCCGTGCCGCTCCCAGCCTGGGGATGGCGCCGGCCAGGTCGGCCGGCAGCATGCCGATGACGAGTTGACGCTGGTCACGGTCGGCCAGACCGGGCCATCCGGCGAGCAGTGCGATCAGCTCGGACAGGGCCGATTCCGGTACCGGTTCCCCGCGGTGCCGGGTGGCGGGGAAGTCGTAGTGGCGTACGTCGCCGGTCCCGGACCGGTACCAGAGCGAGGTGGGCCGCTGTCCGCCCTCCGTGAACTGTCCGATCACCGTCTCCGCTACGGAGCTCATGTCCGGTGGCCAGTTCTCGTCGCCCGCGGCGTCCAGAGTGGCCAGCACCGCCCGGGAGAACGCCCCGGTGCGCCGCACGGGGTCGTTGGCCGCTCGCTGCCCCGGCCCCGAGGCCAGCAGCACGAACTGCTCCCGGCCCGGCAGCCGGTCGCCGTGGGAGGGGAGTTCGCTGGGCAGTGCGCGCGCGAAGCCCAGGTCCTCGACGAAGGTCTGGCAGGAGTCCACCAGCCAGATCTGCCGCCGGAAGCCGGGCAGGGCGTCGGTGGTGAGGGCGGCCAGCCAGGCGTCCAGGTCGAGGTTGCGCTTGTCGTCGGCCGTGGCGTCGGCGTAGAAGAGCCTGCGGTGGCCCTGCGCGTCGGTGACCCCGTGGCCGCCCCAGACGACGAACAGCAGGTCGCCCTCCAGCGCGGGCAGCCGGCGGGTCAGCACCTCCTGCACGGCCTCCCGCCCGGCGGGACCGGCGGTCACGTCCGTCTCGGGTCCGCCCGTCCCGGGCAGGGCGCCCAGCAGCAGGGAGATGTGGGCCGCGGGCACGCCGCGGCCGCGCAGCCAGGCGGTGAAGCGGCGGGCGTCGGCGGCGGGGCCCGGCAGGTCCCAGGACGGGCCGACGGCATAGCGTTCCACGCCCACGACGACGGCGTGGGTCCGGTCCGGGCGGGCGGCGGTCACGGCAGCTCCTCGGCCAGCACGCGGTACAGCTCGGGGTTGCTCCAGTAGGCGCTGTGGGAGAGCGGGAAGGGCTGGCGGCTGTCCAGGGCGACGTCCCGGACCCGGCCGGGGAAGACACCGGCGCCGAGGTAGCTGAGCAGGTCCCGCCGGTCGTAGACGTTCAGCCAGGGCGGTACGTGGGCGGGCAGCGGGCAGCCGGGCTCCAGGCTGGGCAGGGCCCCCAGTTCGTACAGGAACGGGGCCTGCGAGCCGACGGTCACCAGCAGCGCGACCTGCGGCAGCGGCCGCAGCACCAGCAGGTCCAGGGCGGCTATGCCGCCGAGGCTGTGGGCGAGCACGACCACCGGGGGCTCCGCCTCCTGTACGGCGGCCGCGACGGCCTCCCGGATCGGGCCGCCGCGGGCCAGGTAGAGCAGCACGTCCCCGGCGGCCGGATGGGCCGCGTCGGTGAGTGCCGAACGCCGTCTGACCGCCTGCGCGGAGGCCAGGCCGAGGGCCAGCCGCCCGGTCAGCCGCTTGATCCGCCGGGTCACCGGGCCGCGGTGGGTGCCGGGCTCGTCCCCGGTGGTGGAGGGCCCGGGGAGCAGGGCGGCGATCCGGGCGACGGCCTCGTCGCGGGCGGTGCCGTCGAGGGCCGCCGCCGGTCCCTGCCGGTCGGTCCGGCGCCGTACCGCCTCGGCGACGAAGGCCCGGGCCAGTTCGGCCGTGCCGGCGCCCTCGGCCGGGGCGCGCAGGAAGCGGCGGCAGTCGTCGGTGGTCAGTACGGCGGCCACGGCGGCGGCGAAGTCCTCGGCGAGGCCCGCCGCGTCCAGCAGCCGGCGCAGCCGGTCGTCCGCGGTGAGTGCCGGGGCCGCCGCGGAGAGGGCCTCGCCGGGCGGCCGGGCGCCGGGGGCCAGCTCGGTTCTGCTTGGGGTCTCCGCGGTGAGCAGGCGCAGTTCGAGCAGCGGGTCCAGATAAAGAAGTCCCCAGAATTCGACGTCCTCGTCGAGCTCGTCCTGCGGCGCGCCGGAGGCGCCCGCGCGCGGTAATTCACGCCCCGTCCCGTACCCCGGCACGGAAATACCGTTCGAATGCAGTACCGATCCGGCAGTTCCTCCCCAATAACAGGAAGACACGCGGACTTCGGGCCGTAACGGCCGCAATCCTTCCCGTACGACTGCCACGGTTCCGCTGAATCCCGGCTCCCGTACGCCGGTGCCGTGTACGAATAAGACCGTCGTCACCGCCGACCCCCCGCTCCAGAACGGCATATTCCAAACGCACGCAACAATAGGTCACTTGCCCCTGCACCGGCTACACTGCGTGTGAACAACGCCACAGAGTGCGGCACTTGCCCGAAGGGGGATGCCGGTGAGCATCGACTCCACTGTCACTCACGTCGTCGCAGCTCTCGCGGTGGTGATCGCAGCCTCCTCGGCCCTGGGAGCGGCGGCCCGCAGGCTACGCCAGCCCTCCGTCATCGGGCAGTTATTCGCCGGCATCGCCCTCGGCCCCAGTCTGCTGGGCCTGGCTCCCGGCGGGGTGTATCAAACCCTCTTTCCCGATGAGATCAAGCCGATTCTGACTTCCGTGGCGCAAGTCGCGCTGGTGCTCTTCCTCTTCGCGGTCGGTTATGAACTCGACCTCGGCCAGTTGCGCAATCGCAGCGCGGTCACCACCGTCTCGCTGAGCGGGTTCGCGATTCCCATGCTGATGGGAGCCGGCATCGTCCTGCTCTTCACCGGAGGTTTCCGTTCCGCCAACGGCGGGCATCCGGTCGACGCGACATTCACCCTCTATATGGCGGTCGCCCTGTCCATCACGGCGGTTCCCGTGCTGGCCAGCATCATCCGGGACCAGGGACTGGCCGGCACCCGCCCCGCCACCATCGCGATGGCCGCCGCCGGTGTCATCGACGCGCTGAGCTGGCCGGTGCTGGCCGTCGCCCTGATCGGCGGCGAGGACGGCTCGCTGCGGTCCTGGACCGTCAAGGTGGCGCTGCTCGCGGCCTACGTACTGGTGATGTTCGTCGTCGTGCGGCCCGCGCTGAAGTGGTGGACGAACCGGCCCGGCGCCCTGATGACCAATCATGTCCCGCTCGCCGCCGCACTGGCGCTGGCCTCGGCCTGGGCGACCAGCGCGCTCGGACTGCATGTGATCTTCGGTGCGCTGCTGGCCGGGATCATCATGCCCCGCCAGTCCGACGGCGCTCCGGACAGCCAGGTGCTGCGCCCCCTCCAGGAGACCGGCGGACTGCTGCTGCCGGTGTTCTTCACGATCTCCGGGATGTCGGTCCAGCTCAACGGACTGCACGCCTCCGACCTGCTGCTCCTGCTGGTGATATGTGCCACCGCGGTGGTGGGCAAGGTGGCCGCCGGTGCCCTGTCGGCCCGGGGCGGCGCCCGGCTGCCCTGGCGTGACTCGCTGCTGATCGGCGTGCTGCTCAACACCCGGGGGCTCACCGAACTGATCGTGCTCAACGTGGGCTTGCAGGCCGGGGTGATCGGCCCCCGGCTGTACGCGCTGCTGGTCGTGATGGCGCTCTTCACCACGGCGGCCACCGGCCCGCTGATCCGCCCGCTGTACCGCCCGGCCGGCGCGTCGGCGGCCGGACCACCCGCCGGAACCGGCCCCGGCGGCGACGGCACACCCGACTCCGGACAGGCCCCGGCCATCGGCGCCGAGCCGACACCGCAGCCGTAGGCACAGCCGTAGCCGTAGGCACAGCCGTAGCCGGAGCGCGTCGGTCGGGCACCGGGCCCGACCGACCGGCGGTCTCGGCCTAGAACGGCACCGGGGCGATGTCCACGTCGGCCCGCTGGCTGCTGGCAGCGGACACGGTCGCCGGGTGGCCCTCGCCCAGCGTCCGGCGGAACCGCGCCAGGGTGTCGGTGTGCAGCACCGTGGCCTCGTCCACACGGCCCAGCGCGCGCAGGTCCAAGGCGACGTTGTTGGCGCAGGCCAGCGTGGTCGGGTGGTCCTCGCCGAGGTTCCTCTTCAGGATCTGAAGGGTCTGCTGGTCCAGCTCCAGGGCCTCCGTGTGGCGCCCCAGCGCGCTGTACTGGTTGGCCATGCCGAGGGTCGTGGTCAGGGTGAGGATGTGCTCGTCGCCCAGCACCTCGCGCATGCCCCGCAGCGCCGCGTCGAGGTGTGCCCCGGCGTCGTCGAGTTCGCCCAGATGGCGCAGGGTGATGGCCACGTTCGTACGGGCCGACAAGGTGTGCGGGTGGCCCTCGCCCAGTTTGGCCGTGTAGCGCACCACGGTCGCTTCGCCCAGTTCCCTGGAACGCGTCAGCTGGCCGTCCTGCCGGAGGTCGACGACCAGGTTGGCCGCACAGGCGATGGCGTCCGGGTGGTCGGCGCCGTAGCGGGTCTCGAACTTCGACAGCGCCAGCTCGGCGAGTTGCAGCGCCCGGTCGTGGTCCCCGGCACGCCGACGGCACACCGCGAGAACACGGGCGCAGCTGATGCTGGCGGGGTTGTCCTCGCCGTAGTTGGCGACGTAACGGGCGTAGACATCCTCCTGGTGGACCACGGATCCCAGGTAGTCACCGGTCTCGCGGATGTCGAGGGACAGGCCGCTGAGGGTGTTCAGGGTGAGGAGGTGGTTCTCGCCGAGTGCGATGGCACGCAGCCGGGCCGTCTCCGTGTCGCGTTCGCGCGCCTCTTTGTACAGGCCCATCAACCGCAGGCCGACGCCCAGACTGTGGGCCGCGCGGAGGGTGGCCGGGTCGTCGTCGCCGAAGACCCGCAGGGAGCGTTCGTACACCGATCGGTTGATCTCCAGTGCCTGTGTCAGTTCGGCCCGGAGCCGCAGCCCGCTGGTCAGCTGGATGAGGGCGTCCAGGGTGCCCTCGTCGTCCTCGCCCGCGATCCGGATGTACGTGTCCGCCGTGCGCTGCATCATGTCGGCGGCTTCCTGGTACTCGCCGACCCTGCGCAGCAGGAAGGCCAGCCACTTCGCCATCTCCAGCGTCTGCTGGTCCTCGGAGCCGAACTTCCGGGTCCACACCTCCAGCGCCTCACGCGCCATGGAGACCGCGCTGTCGTGGTCGCCCCAGATGAAGAGGAACTCCGCCACGTCCCGGATCAGGCTGCGCACCCAGGGCGAGTCGCAGTCCACGGCCCGCGACACCACGATGTGCGGCAGCAGCTGCTGGTAGCGCGGCCACAGTTCCCTGGAGCCGGGGCTGTTGGGGTTGGCGTCGGCGAGGAGCAGGTGCGCGCCGTGCCGCATGTCCGCCTGCTGCTGCGGGGACATGCGGTTGACCAGGACCGCCTGGACCAGACGGTGCAGCTGGATGGTGTCGTGCCGGTGCTCGATCCGGGCCAGGGCGTAGACGTTGATCTCCCGGATGGCCCGCCCGAGCCTCATGGGGTGGCGCAGCGCCTCGTCCAGCTCGGGGGCGATGTTGCTCCGCGAGTTGTTGAAGAGGGCGCGGGAGATCGGCTCGGGCGCGAAGAAGGAGGAGACCTGGAGGAGTTGGAGTGCCGCGGGGTTGCGCTGTTCGAGCTGGCGCAGCGAGACGTCCCAGGCGGCGGCCACCGACATGGGATAGTCCGGCGACGGGACGAGTTCGAGCATCAGCTCGGCGATCTTCTCCCGGATCAGCCCCAGGTACTCGGACACGGCCATGCCGGTGACGGCCTGCCAGGCCGCGGCCTGCTCGATGGCGAGCGGCAGGTCGCCGAGCTCCTGGGCGAGCAGGTCGGCGTCGGTGTCGCTCAGGTCGCGGGCCCGGCGGCGGAGCAGCGCCTTGCTCTCCTCGCGGGTGAAGACGTCCACGGAGAGGGTCCTGGCCACCCGGTCCCATTCCTGGTTCCGGGAGGTGATGAGGATCTTCCCGGTACCGCCGGTCGGGAAGTAGGGGCGTACCGCCTCGACGTTCTCGGCGTTGTCGAACACCAGGAGCCACCGGTCATAGGGCTCCCCGCGGCGCAGGGCCTCACGGACCGCCGGGACCGCCCGGTTGGCCTCCGTGCCCACGTTCAGGCCCAGCCGGTGGGCGAGTTCGGTGAGGGCGGTCAGGATCATCGTCGGCTGTTCGGACGGAATCCACCAGATCACGTCATATTCGGACGAATGCCTGTACACATATTCGATGGCGATCTGGGATTTCCCGACGCCGCCCATGCCGTGCAGGGTGTGGGGCAGCACGGCAGAGGTGTCGCCCGTCAGCAACTGCTGGTGCACCTGGGCGAGGAGTTCCTCCCGCCCGGTGAAGTTGGGGTTGTTCGGTGGCACGTTGCCCCAGACCACGGGCACGGAGGCGCGCTGCGGGGCCGGCCGGGACTGCGGTGCGGCCGGGCCCGGGACCGTCCTGCCGGGTGACGAGAGGCCGGCGCCCGACCGCTCGTCGGCGCTCGGAACGGGATTCTCCCGCACTGGAGTCCCGCTCGCGGAACCTCCCGCCGCATGCTGGTGCTCACTGGCAGTGGTGTCGGTCATGTCCAGGCCGCCCAAGTCTGAATTTACAACATTTTTATTACGGACATCGTGGCCTATTTGCCGCGAATTCTCGGTGATCGACGCACCCGAAGAGGCCCCTTCCAGCGCCGCGCCGACCCGGCGGGCACGCAGCAGGTAGGGCCCCGACAGGGCGCGCAGCACGGCCAGTTCGACACGCACGAACGGCAGGTTCTCCGCCGTCACCTGTGGAACCGGCTCCTCCTCCGGGGCGAGCAGCGCACCGTGCAGCCCGCGGGCCGCCTCGAACCGGTCGCCGTAGAACTCGGACACCGAACTCACCACCCGGGCCGTGTCCGCGCGCATCGCGCCCGCCAGCAGCGCCTCGCGCGCGCCGTCGACGAACTCCAGCGGGGCGGGCGCGACGGCGCTCTGCGCCTCGGCGGGCGGCGGCTCCAGCAGGCCGCTCAGGAAGAGCTCGGCCAGATGGGCCGGCTGCGCCTCGGGCACCAGTCTGCGCTGGACGTCCCGCACCAGGCGGGGCTCCAGGATCGCGGCGGCCAGATGGGTGGCCAGCCGGAAGGCGGTGGGGGTGGCATGGCTGCGGAAGCGCCGGATGCGCTCCTGGACCGAGGGCGCCGGGATGACGAGCGGCGGTTCGTCGACGTCCCCCTCGTCCTCCCCGGGCACGTCGGGCGCGCCGAGCAGCAGCACCGGGGCCTCGATCCAGTCGGGCCCCGCACCGGCCACCAGTCCGGCCCAGCGGCCCAGCCACCGGGCGTCTAGTTCGAGGACCGGGACCGCCGCGGTCCAGTCGGCGGGCGGCGGGTCGAACGGGTCGTGCCACTCGGCCGGGAAGTCCACGGCCAGTTCGGTGGTGCGGGCCCCCGCGCGGGGGCTGCGCAGCCGCGCCGGGCGGGGCGCCAGCGCGGTGCGGTGCCAGTCCCGCTGGGACAGCAGGTGCACCACCGCCAACGGACCGGCCGCCGACCACAGCTCCAGCGCCTGCCGGCCGGCCCCGGTCCGCCACAGCGGTCCCAGGCCGTCGGTCAGGACCAGGATGATCCGGCGGCCGGTACGGTCCACCAGCTCGCCGGGCACCCCGAGGACGTCGTGCTCCGGGTACGGCCCGCGCAGCACCGCCTCCGGCCCCCGCGAGGTCTCGCGCAGGCCGAGCCGGCGCACCCGTACGTCACGGAAGGCGCCCAGCCGTTCGGCCACCGTGGTGAACTCGGCGACCGTCTGCTCCCAGATCACCATGGTCGGGTGGTCGTCCACCACCAGCACCAGGTCGAAGCGGCGCTCGTCCGCCGACCGGGTGTAGGGCAGCCACAGACCGTCCTCGGCGGCGCGTTCGGCGGTGGTCTCCTCGTCCAGCTCGACCTCGAACGCCGAGGGCACCAGCTGCTTCAGCGCGCGCAGCGCACGGCTGATCCCCGCCGCGTCCCGCAGGTCCGGCACGACCTCGACCGGCAGGACCTCGACCGGCTCGACCGGCTCAGCCGCCTCGGCGTGGACCCGCCGGGCCGCCTGCTCCTGTGCGGAGCCGGGCCCGGACCCCTCCGGTCCGGCGGGCTGCAACGGCAGGAACAGCACCCCGGCCATGTCACCGGACAGGTCCTGCCCCTCGCCGCCGGCTGCCCCGCCCGGCGTTCCGTCGCCGTTCCCGGCCGCCGTGCCGAACCCGGCGGCCCCGCCCGTCGTACCGCCGTCCGTCCCGCCTGTCCGGCCCGTCCCGCCCGTACCGTTCTTCGCTCCGCCGCCGGTGCCGGGCATACCGCCTGCCCCGCCTGCCCCGCCCGCTCCACCGGTCCTGTCCGTGCCGTTCGCCCTGTCCGTGCCGTTCGTCCTGTCGGACGCCGGTGGTCCGCCGGGGGGTTCGGGCAGCCCGGAGATCCCCGACAGGCCGGCCGGCCGGGACCGGGGCGGGCGGTCCGACGCCGGCAGCCGTGCCGCCAGCGTCTGGTACGCGTGCAGCCAGAGGCCCTCCGCCACTTCGAAGGCCTCCGGACGGGCACGCGAGTCCTCACCCATCAGGGCGCCCCCGACAGCTCACGCCAGAGGGCCTCCAGCAGCTCGCCCCAGGACTCGTCGTCCTCCCGGACCCCGGCCGTCCGCAGGAACACGGCGTTGAGCAGCTGGTCGGTCGCCAGCCCGCCGTTCTGCCGGCTGCGTTCCACGAACTCCCGGATCATGTCGTCGTACCGGCCCTCCTGGTCCCGGAAGTGCGCGGCGATCATGCTGGCCAGCTGGTCCTCGCGGGGCGGGGTGACGTCCAGCCGGACACAGCGGCGCAGAAAGGCCGCCGGGAACTGCCGTTCCCCGTTGCTGGTGATGACGACGAACGGGAAGGCCCGGCACCGGACCCGGCCGTCCGTCACCGTGACCGTGGTGTCCGGGTCGTCGGTGAACACCCGCGCCCGGCCCTCGTGATGGCGGGCGCGGACCAGTTCCGGAATGTCGTACGAGCCGTTCTCCAGCACATGGAGGAGGTCGCTGGGCAGGTCGATGTCGCTCTTGTCCAGCTCGTCGATGAGCAGCACGCGGGGCAGCTCGTACGGGAGCAGGGCTGTGCCGAGCGGGCCGAGCCGCACGAAGTCCCCGATCCGTGCCCCGGTGCCGCCCTCCGGTGCCGCCACCGCGGTGCCGTCCGCCGCCTCCGGGGTGCCCTCGCCGGACGGGGTGGCCGGGCCGCGCCCGAGGGACGCCTGGGCCCGGCCGATGGCGTCGTACTCGTACAGTCCGGAGCGCAGGGTGCTGCGCGAGGTGATCCCCCAGTGCAGCACCCGGCCCAGGCCCAGTTCGCGCGCGACCAGGTAGGCCAGCGTGGACTTCCCGATGCCGGGCCGGCCGGTCACCAGCAGCGGCCTGCGCAGCAGCAGGGCCGTGTTGATCATGTCGATGTCGTGCGGGTTCTGCCGGGAGGTGGTGCGGCCCACGCTGCCGAGCCGACGGTCGGTCTCGGCGCTCTCGGCCGGTACGGGCGGCAGCACCGGGCCGCCGTCGAAGGCCCGCCAGCCGGGCGGCGGGGGCAGCACGTCGGCGAGGCGGATGTCGGGCAGCGGCTGCCCCGTGCCCCGGTAGATCCACCAGCTGCGGCTGACGGGCCCGCCGTTGCGGCTGTTCTCCACCGGGTGCTGGACGCGGCTCATGAGGTCCCCTCGTCGTTGTGTCCGCCGCGCACGCTCCCGGGATCCGACGCCGGGTATTCGGACCAGTCCACCATCCGATTCGGGTTGTCGAGGAGCACCGCGAGGTGACGTCCGGTGTGCGCATCGCGTTGCGCCGCGGCGGCGGTGGCCGCCTCGTTCCGCAACTTCCTCACGCGTTGCGGCAGTTCGGCGGCCGTTCCCTTCAGCAGTTTGTCGACCCGTTTCCTGAAGTCGCCCGCGGGTGCGGGCCGGCGGTCCCAGACCGCCAGCGGCACCCCGGCCAGCAGCGCGGCTTCGAGGGTGGCCTGGCGGCCACCGGGTCCGGGCAGCGGCGGCGCGGTGAGCGCGACCGACACCAGCCGCTCGTCGGCGGCGAGCGTGCGGTTCCATCGCACGGGGTCGTGGCCGCGCTCCCCCGTCGTGTCCCAGTGGCAGACGATCCGGGGGCCGGCGGCCAGCTGCTGCCAGCGGTTGCGCCAGCGCCGGTGGAACTGCCGGGCCCGCATCCGCTCCAGACTCCGCAGCGCCACCGGGTAGTCCAGGCACAGAGGGGTGGCGGCGGACGAGTCCGAGGCCGTCGGCAGCCATTCCATGGGGTGGTTCAGCAGTTGGAGCGGCAGCACGAACTCGAGGACCGGCCTGCCGGGGTGCTCGCCCCACTCCTCCTCGACGCTCTCGACCAACTGCTCCACCGCGGCCTCGACTTCGCCCAAGGCCACGATCTGGTCCTCTCCTCGCTCCGGCCGCCACGAGCCCGGACGCCGCTGACGCCAGTGGGACAGCAGATACTCGTCCGAGCTCAACCCGTGTTTGCTCAACTGCACAACGAGACAGGCGGGAGCGGGTTCCGCTGCCCCCTGAGCGATCTGCGAGCGCAGGACTTCGAGAGGTTTGACCAGGTCAAGTCGTGTGCTCTGATCGTCGTTCCAGCGGCGCAGGCCGTCGAGGACCGGCCGCTCGACGTCGGACGCCGCGCCCGCCGCGATCGCGTGCTCCACCAGGACCAGCACGGGAAGCAGGCCGTCGGGGCGGGCGTTGGCCTCCGCCAGGAAGTCGAAGGCCTCCTGGAGCGTGGAGACCGGCCGGGCCGGGAGCGGAAGGTCACCGGCCGCCGCGTACAGCAGGCCCTGCGCGTCGGGATACGGGAAGCGGCTCAGCAGCGAGCGGGCTCTGCGGGACTCGGCGTCGGGCAGGGCCGCGAGAACCGGCGAGGTGGAGACCAGCTCCACGATCCGCAGCACGGGAATCGAGCCGGGGTCGTACTCCTGGAGGGTGTCGGCCAACACGGAAAGCCCCGCGGGCCGTTGCCAGCAGGCTCGGGCTATCTCCATTATGTCGTGCCGCTTCCGGTCATGTCGCCGGACGTTGGCTAACTCGGGTAACCGGCCCGCCAGCATGTCGATCAAGAGATCGCGCCCTCCCGGTGCATCGAGTCCCGACACCGCGCACATCTGGTCTACCAGCTCATGCTCGAATCCCGCCGCATGACCGCCGTTTCTGCCACTGAACAAAAGTCCCCCCGTCACGACTCCAGCGCCCCTCAACTCCCTTCCGTTGCAGGGCAGTCCGGGTGCCGTAGCCCTGAGTCCAGGGTATGGCCCAGGCCTTACACGTGGCCACCCCGGAACGGCAATCACAGGCATTCGCTCAGACGGTCGGATGCGCGTGGACCAGGGGGGGCCACCTCGCCCTCGTAGGACTGCCGCTTCGCGGTCGGGTGCGGGCACCGCCTAAGGTCGTCCGGTGACGAACAGCAGCGCGACGCGTTCCCACGACCTCGACGGCATACGCCCGGCGCCACCGGCCCCCGGGCGGCTGGCCCGGCTGCGCCGGTTCGGTTACGCCGGGGCCCCGCAACCGGCCGCCGGCGTGCGGGAACGCCTGGTCCCGCCCTTTCCCGAGCCCGCGACCCGCCTCTGGCAGCTTCTGGGCCTCGGCCCGGTCCGGGCACAGCGGCTGGCGAGGGCGACGCAGTGGCTGGGCCCGCTGCTCGTCGCCGCCCTGGCCGGTGCCCTCCGCTTCTGGCACCTCGGCCGGCCGCGCGACCTGATCTTCGACGAGACGTACTACGCCAAGGACGCCTGGTCGATGCTGCATCTCGGGTACGAGGGCACCTGGCCCGACCGCAAGATCGCCGACCCGCAGATCCTGGCGCACCCGCAGGTGATCTCGCTCTCCGACACCGGCTCCTTCGTCGCGCACCCGCCGACGGGCAAGTGGCTGATCGCCCTCGGCGAGGGGCTGTTCGGCCTCGACCCCGTCGGCTGGCGCTTCATGACGGCGCTGCTGGGCACCCTGTCGGTGTTCATGCTGTGCCGGATCGGCCGCCGGCTGTTCCGTTCGACGTTCCTGGGCTGTCTGGCCGGGGCGCTGATGGCGATGGACGGCCTGCACCTGGTGATGAGCCGCACCGCCCTGCTGGACCTCGTCGTCATGTTCTTCGTCCTGGCCGCGTTCGGCTGCCTGCTGATCGACCGGGACCGGTCCCGGGCCCGGCTCGCGGCGGCCCTGCCGGCCGACGCGGCGGGGCGGGTGCGCCCGGACGCCGACACCGCCGGCCGGGCCGGCACCGGCCGCCGGCCCTGGCGCCTCGCGGCCGGCGTGCTGCTCGGCCTGGCCGCCTCGACCAAGTGGAACGGCCTGTACGTCCTGGTCTTCTTCGTGGTCCTGACGCTGCTGTGGGACGTCGGCGCCCGCCGCGTCGCCGGGGCCGCCCGTCCGTACCGGGCGGTGCTGCGCCGGGACCTCGCCGGGTCGGTGCTCGCCCTCGTCCCGACCGCGCTCCTGACGTATCTGGTGACCTGGACCGGCTGGTTCCTGTCCGACGACGGCTGGGGCCGGCACTGGGCGGACGGCCGCGGCGGCACCTGGTCGTGGATACCGGCCCCGCTGCGCAGCTTCTGGCACTACGAGTACCTGGTGTACCAGTTCAACGTGAACCTGCACACGCCGCACAAGTACCAGTCGAACCCCTGGAGCTGGCTGGTCCTCGGCCGTCCCGTGCTGTTCGCCTACGACTCCCCCGAGCCCGGCCGGGACGGCTGCTCCACGGCGGCCGCCTGCACCCGCACGGTCCTCGCCCTGGGCACCCCGGCGCTGTGGTGGTCGGCCTGCCTCGCCCTCGGCTACCTCCTCTACCGCTGGGCCCTGCGCCGTGACTGGCGGGCCGGCGCGATCCTCTGCGCGGTGGCGGCCGGCTACCTCCCCTGGTTCCTCTACCAGGACCGTACGGTCTTCTCCTTCTACGCCGTGGTCTTCGTGCCGTACCTGTGCCTGGCCGTGGCGATGATGACGGGGGCCCTGCTCGGACCGCCGGGCGCGACGGAGCGACGCCGGCTGCGGGGCGCGGTGGCGGCCGGGGTGCTGGTGCTCCTCATCTCCTGGAACTTCGCCTACTTCTACCCGATCTACACCGGGCAGACGATTCCCTACAGCGGCTGGCAGGCCAGGATGTGGCTCGACACCTGGATCTGAGGCTCGCCCAGCTGTGCGGTCGGCGGTGTGCGGTCAGCGGTGTGCGGTCAGCGGTGTGCCGAGGCCGTGGGCCTGGGCGTGGGTTCCTGGCCCTCCGCGCGTACCGAGCCGTGGCCGGGCCGGGTGCGGGGGCTGGGACTGGGGCTGCCTGCCGCCTCGGTCGTCTCCTTCGTGGCGTGGTGCCGGGGCACGACGTCCTGGGGGAAGGTCAGCTGCTCGTTCATCCACTTCAGGGCGGCGGGCATCTCCCGTACCCAGGTGGGGAAGTTGTGGCTGCCGTTCTCGGGGAGGATGGAGACGACCCGCATGGGTGCCTTGACGGCCTTGATGAAGGCCTCGGTCTGTGCGTAGCCCTTCTCGCCGTGCTTGCTGTTGGCGACCAGGACCGAGACCTGGGGGGCGGGCAGGTGCTTCAGCCGCCACATCAGGTCGTGGCCGTCGACCCGGGCCTGGCGGCCGGGACCGCTGCCGAAGAGGTTGCCGGTCGTGGGGTCGTCCTTGACCTCGTAGTCGGGCGACAGGGCGGCGGCCGTGGTGTAGACGCCGGGGTCGCGCATGGTGAGCTGCAGGGCGCAACTGCCGCCCGAGGAGTACCCCATGACGCCCCAGGAGTTCGCGTCGTGGCCGGCCCGGTAGACGGACTTGACGGCTTCGGGCAGGTCCTTGGCCAGGAACGTCTCGGTCTGCGGTCCGCCGGGGACGTCCACGCACTCGGTGTCGCGCGGCGGGGCGATGGTGGGCCGGATCATCACCATGATCGTCGGCTGCATCTGCCCCTTGTGCTGGAGCTCGCCGGCGGTCTGCGAGACCCGCAGGTGCTGGGCGAGGTTGAAGATGCTGCCCGGGTAGCCGCTGAGCGCGACGATCACCGGGAAGCGCATGCGGTGGTACGCCTTCTGGAAGTACTGCGGCGGCAGGTAGACGAAGGCCGGGTCGACCACGCCGGTGCGGCGGCCGATGATCTTCACCGACTCCACCCGGCCGACGGCCGCTGCGGGCCCGGACGGCAGCCCGCTGACCCGGCTCAGCTGCTGGTCGCCGGCGGGCTGCACGAGCGACGCCCCGCGGACGCTGCTTATGCCGTTCACCGAGCCGCCGCCGTTCCCGCCGGCCGCCTGCGTCACGCCGACCGGAGCGGTGTCGACGTTGCCCAGCAGTTCGTTCCAGGAACCGAAGAACTGGTACGACGAGTTCACCGCGCACGCGAACGCCGCGACGATCGTCACCTGCGTCACCGCGACGGCCCCGAGCCGCCCCAGCACCTGCCACAGTCCCGGCCGGGCCAACCGCGGCCACAGCCAGACCAGCAGGGCCACACACAGGGCGGCCAGCGCCGCGAGCGCGTATACGGTCGTTCGACTGGTCAAACCCATGTCACTCAGTCCCTGGTTGTCCTGCCCGTGCATCGTTGCTTCCGCACAGGAGGAGGGCCGAAGAGCCTTCCGCGTTCCGTAACGAGGGATTCAGGAAGAAGACATGACCTGTTGGGCCATGTCGGGCAGGGGCGGCGGCGCCGGGAGGTGACGAACGTCATTGACACGGCGGATCACCGGAGGTTGTCATGAACACATGCTTCTGACCGGGCGCCGTACGCTGCTCGACGCCGCCCGGGTCCAGGCGGCGGCGCGCCCCGGACTGCTCCTCCACGGCCCCGCCGGCATCGGCAAGTCCACGCTCGTGACAGCCCTCTTGGCGGACCCGGCCGCCGGCACCGTACTGCACTGCGCGCCCGCCGAGGAGGACGCCCGGCTGCCCTTCGCGGGGCTCGTCGACCTGTTCGCGGGGGTCCCGGAGAGCCGCCTGGAGACGCTGCCGCCGGAACCCCGGGCGGCGCTGCGGACGGCCCTGCTGCGCGGCGGCGGACCTGCGGACGGCCGCGGCCTGCTCGGCGTACGCGTCGCCGTCCTCGACGCGCTGCGCGCCCTGGCCGCCGACGGTCCCGTCCTGCTGGTCGTCGACGGCCTCCAGTGGCTCGACGAACCGACCGCCGACGTCCTCGCCTACGCCGTGCGCCGGCTCGACGGCCCCGGCATCCGGATGCTCGCCGCCGAGCGGGTGCCGGACGGCGGCCGGCCCGAGCGGCTGCGCTGCTGCCCGCCGGGCACTGTCGAACTCCCCGTGCCGCCCCTGACGGACGGCGAGACGGCCCACCTCGTCCGTACCGACCTCGGCGCCGACCTGCCCCCGACCGTGCTCCGGGCGATCCTGCTGACCGCCGCAGGAAACCCTTACTACGCACGGGAGTTGGGGCGCGCCGCGCTGCGCGCCCCGGCGCCCGCCGGGTTCGGCGCGCTGCCGCCGGTGCCCCCGGGACTGCGCACCCTCCTGCTGGAGCGGGCCCGTTCGCTGCCGGACCCGGTGCGCCGCACCCTGCTCGTCGCGAGCGCCGCCGCCCGCCCCAGCCTCACCCTGCTGCGCGCCGCCGGGCTGCCGGACCCGGCCGCCGACCTCGCGGAGGCGGAGCGGCTCGGCGTCGCGGCGGCCGACGCCGACGGGGTCGTACGCTTCCGGCATCCCGTGCTCCGGGCCGCCGTGCACGCCGACGCCGGCGCCGACGGGCGCCGGCAGGCGCACGCGCTGCTGGCCGGCGCGGTGCCCGAACCGGTGGAGCGGGCCCGCCATCTCGCCCTCGCCCACCCGTACGAGGACGAGGCCACGGCCCGCACCCTGATGTCCGCGGCCGGGTCCGCACGCAGCGACGGCGCCCCCGGCACCGCCTTCGAACTGGCCGTCCTCGCCGCCCGCCGCACCCCGGCCGGCCACCCGGCGGAACGTGCCGAACGGCTGCTGGCCGCCGCCGAGTACGCCTGCGACGCCGGACGCACCGAGGAGGCGGGCGAGGCCGCCGGGGCCGTACTCGCCCGGTCGGGCTCGGCGGCACAGCGGGTGCGGGCCCGGCTGGTCCTGCTGCGCGGCGCCGGGCAGGCCCTGGAGGGCACCGAGGACCTGATCGCGGACGGTCTGCGGGACGCCGCCGGGGATCCGCGCTCTCAGGCCCGGCTGCACCACTGGGCCGCCGTACGGGGCCTGCTGTGCGGGGAGTTGGCGGAGGCGGCCGAGCACGCCCGGCGGGCCGCGCGGCAGGCGGGCGCGGCCGGCGACACCGGGACCCGGATCGACGCGCTCGCCACCCTGGCCCGGGTCCGGTCCCTGGCCGGGGACCCGGTCGCCGCCGACGCCGCGCTGGCGGAGGCGCTGACCCTGGTCGGCGGGTCCGGCGCAGTCCGCGCCGGTTCGGCAGCGCCCCGAAGGGGCGCGGGGCCCCATCCGATATGCGGCTGCCGCCGCGATGGGGGTCCCCCCGGGTTCGAGCGAAGCCGAGAACTTGGGGGAGCGACCAGCCACGACGGCGCCGCAGTCGACACACAGCATGTCGCGGCGCTTCCAGCGGAGCGTTCCTGCGGCCCGGAGAGCCGGCGGCTGATCCGGATGCGGGCGATCCTCGCCCTGGACTCCGACCGGGTGACCGAGGCCCGCGACCAGGTCGTCCCGCTGCTCGCCGCGACCGGTGAGCCGGCGGGCGCCGAGGAGACCGTCGCGACCCTGGTGGCGCTGACCCGCATCCAGGTGCGCGCCGGACAGTGCCGGGAGGCGCTGCGCACCGCGGCCCGCTGTTCCCGCGCCCTGGCCCAGGCGGCTCCGGCGCTCTACGCGGCGGCCCTGGCCGCGACCGCGGGCGGAGCCGTCGACGAGGCCCGGCGGCTGGCCGCGCAGGCGGTCCGCGCCTCGGAGGCGGACGGCGACCGGCTGTTCCTGCTGCGCGCGCTCGCGGTGCTCGGGCAGGCCGAACTGCTCGGCGGCGACCCGCGCGGGGCGGCGGCCGCCGTCGAGGCGCTGCAGCGCGTCCGGGAACTCGGCGAGGCCATGTGCGCCGCCGACCCGCCGCTGCTGCTCTGGTACGGCGACCTGGCCGAGGCGCTGGTGGTGCTGGGCGAGACGGACGCGGCCGGGGCCGTGCTCCACGACGCCCGGCAGCGGGTGCCGGACGGGGCGCCCGGCAGCGTCCTGGCCGCCCTGGACCGGGCGGAGGGGCTGCGCGAGGCGGGCCTCGGCCGCGCGAAGGAGGGGGCGGTACGGCTGCGCGCCGCCGTCGACCGGCTGCGCCGGCTGCCGCTGCCCGTCGAACTGGTCCGCACCCTGATCGCGCTCGGCGCGGTCGAGCGGCGCGCCCGCCGCCGGAACGCGGCCCGCCAGGCGCTCGCCGAGGCCCTGGAGACGGCGACCCGTATCGGCGCGGCCCCGCTCGCGTCCCGGGCCCGGGACGAACTGGCCCGGCTGGCGGCCTGGGAGCGCGGCGGCGGCGAGACGGGCGCGGGCGGGCCCGGACTGACGCCCACGGAGGCGCGGATCGCCGAACTGGTCGGCGGCGGGGCGACCAACAGGGAGGTCGCCGCGGAGCTGTTCATCAGCGTCAAGACGGTGGAGGGGGCGCTGTCCCGGGTCTACCGCAAGTTCGGCGTGCGCTCGCGCACCGCGCTGGCGCACGCGATGGCGGTCGCCGTGATCGCCGCCGGCGCGACGGTGGACACCGGTGACGACGACCGACCCGGGCCCGCCGCACAGACGGTGACGGTGAGTCAGGCCGCGCGGGCCCGCCTCCCCCGCCCGCTCGACACACGCCGTTGACGTGACATCCGCAGTTAACACGTAACGCAAGGGTTCCCCCGCTTACGGGGGTGGGGCCGCAGTTCCTACGGTGATCCCGTTCCGTTTCCGGGACGCAACTCCCCACCCCCCACTCTCCATTCCTCGGAGGACCCCAGTGAAGTCACGCCTGAAGCTGCTCGGCCTGGTCGCAGCGCCGGCCCTGGTCACGGCGGTCATTCCGGCCGCCTACGCGGCGAACGCCCCGCACACCGCCCGGGCCACCGTCGCCGGTGACGTCCTGCCCGGCCTGAAGCACGACGCCGCCCGCACCGGCAAGGTGGCGGCCGGCAAGCGGATATCCGTGGCGATCAGCCTGGCTCCCCGCGGCGGTTCGGCGCTCGACACCTTCGTGGCGAAGGTCAGCGACCCGCACTCGGCGTCCTACGGCCACTACCTGACCAAGAGCCAGTTCGCGGCCCGCTTCGGCCGCACCGACGCCGAGGTCAAGAAGCTGAGGGACTACCTGCGCTCGCAGGGCGTCACCGTCGGCAAGGTGCACTCCGGGAACCTGCTGGTCGACGCCAGCGGCACCGCCGCCCAGCTGCAGAAGGCCTTCGGCACCCAGCTGTCGACCTGGAAGGACGCCACCACGGGCCGCTCCTTCTACGCCAACGACAGCGCGCCGACGCTGCCGTCCTCCCTCGCCTCCATCGTCAGCGACGTGGCGGGCCTCAACAACCGCGTCCAGCTGCACCACCAGGCGACCCCGCACACCGTCTCCCCGCACGACGGCCCCGGCGGCGGCTACACCCCGGCCCAGCTCAAGGGCGGCTACAACGTCTCCAGCACCTACACCGGCAGCGGCCAGAAGATCGCGCTCCTGGAGTTCGACGGCTTCCAGCAGTCCAACATCACCAAGTACGACACCAACTACAGCCTGGGTTCGCCCACCCCGACCGTGTCCAAGGTGGACGGCGGCTCCGGCTCGCTCGGCGACGGCCAGGTCGAGGTCGAGCTGGACATCGAGGTCCTGCACGCGATCGCCCCGAAGGCGAACGTGACGGTCTTCGAGGGCCCCAACTCCGACGCCGGCGAGGTCGACACCTACCAGGCCATCGTCGACTCGGGCATCCCGACCACCTCGATCAGCTGGGGCGCCGCGGAGTCGGCCCGCACCACCTCCAACATCAACGCGGTGGACGCGGTCTTCAAGACGGGCGCCGCCGAGGGTCTCGGCTTCTACGCGGCCTCCGGTGACGACGGCTCCGACGACGCGGGCGACGGCGGCACCTCCGTCGACTACCCGGCCAGCGACCCGTACGTCACGGGCGTCGGCGGCACCAAGCTGACCGTCACCTCGGCCAACGCCTTCAGCAAGGAGGTGGCCTGGTCCGGCGGCGGTGGCGGCAAGTCCTCCGTCTTCAAGATCCCGAGCTGGCAGACGGCCGTCCAGAAGAGCGCGGGCGGCGGCTACCGCCAGGTCCCGGACGTCTCGGCGCACGCCAACCCGAGCCCCGGCGTCTCCATCTACTCGCAGGGCTCCTGGTCCTCGGTCGGCGGCACCAGCGCGGCGGCCCCCGAGTGGGCGGCGTTCGCGGCGCTGTACAACCAGCAGGCCGCGGCGAAGGGCAAGGCCAACCTCGGCTTCGCCAACCCGGCCCTCTACGCCGCGAGCGGCACCGGCTTCCACGACATCACCAGCGGCAGCAACGGCGCCTACTCCGCGGCCACCGGCTGGGACTTCACCACGGGCTGGGGCTCCTACAACTCCACGACCCTGGCGACGAAGCTCCTCGGCTGACCCGCACCCCGCACCACTGAACCACCCGCCCCTGCGCACACCGGGATCCGTCCCGGCCCGCGCGGGGGCGGTGGTGCGTGGGCCGCCGGTGCCGGGCCGCCTGCCGGGCGCCCGGGGGTCAGGATCTGCGCAGGACCCGGTTGGCCCCCGCCACCACCGTGCTCGCGAGCACCCAGCCCACGCTGACCAGGACGACCACCACCCACTGCATGGCGCCGTGGGAGCTGTACGAGCGCTCCTGCCCGAAGTCGACCACCGGCAGCAGCAGGTCGAGGGTGTACACGGCCGGCTGGAAGTCCGGGGGCGTGCCGTCGCCGTAGGGCTGCGGCGGCCAGGTCGCGAAGAGCGCGGTGCCGACGGTGAAGAAGACGGCGAGCAGCAGCACCGCGCGCAGCGGCCGGTAGCCGTAGCCGACGGTGAGGTCCTGGAGGAGGCTCCAGATCCGGGCGGGCCAGGCCAGGGTGGACCGTCTGCGGCGCTGTTTGGCGAGCAGGACGCGGCGGGCGTCGGCGTCCCGGCCGTGGCGCACGTAGTTGGCGGCCAGCTGCTCGTAGGGCTGCGGGGCGAAGCCGGCCGGGTCCCGGTCGAGCCAGGTCAGCCGCCGGTGCCCGGGCAGCGCGGGCTTGGTGCTGTCGTAGGCGAGGCCCTCCAGGACCAGCGAGCGGGGCCAGCCGGCCGGGTCGTCGCGCAGGACGCCGACCCGGGTGTGGCTGAGGTCGACGATGCCGTCCGGTGCCTCGCGGGGCTTCAGCGTCAGCTCGGCGGCCGCGGAGCGCCGGCAGATCAGGGCACGCTCCCCCGCCGGGACGTCCAGCAGGGCGTTCTCGAAGCAGAGCCTGGCCCGTACGGTGATGCTGCTGAGGGAGATCCGGCCGTGCGCGGTCAGTCCGTCGCAGCAGTTGAACTCCGCGCCCACCTCTATGCCGTTGGCCCGCAGGGCGGCGGCCCCGGCGCGGCCGGTCAGCTCGGCGCCCTCGAAGAGGGCCGAACCGCCGACCCGGGCGTCGCAGAGGTCCACGGTGCCCTGCGAGACGAAGCCGTCCCGGCAGTCGAGGTCGCCGCCGACGTGCAGGCGGTGGGCCCGGAGCGCGGTGCCGGCCGGATGGTGCAGCCGGGCCCGGCGCAGGACGACGCTGCCCCGCACCGAGGTGTCCCGCATGTCGACGCTCCCCCGTACGGTGAACCCGGAGCCGGCCTGTATGTCGCCGCCGACCGAGGCGCAGAGCAACTGGAGCGCGGGTTCGCCGCCTTGTGCGTCCGCACCGGTCAGGGTGCTGTCCTCCAGGTGCAGCGAACCGCCTATCGAGGCGCCGTAGAGGTTGATGCCCCCGTCGCCGGCGAACCCTTGGTCGAGGTAGAGGCCGCCGCCCACGGTCAGTTCGGGAGCCTGGAGGCAGGCCCGGTCGCCCTGGAGGGTGGCACCGCGGAAGCCGAGGGTGTCCTGCACCCGGGAGCTCTTGAGCCGGACCGGACCGGTGCACAGCAGCCCGGTCGCCGAGAGGTGTTCCTCGACGGCGAGCGACTGGGCGTCGACGGCATCCGCGCCGTCCGGCGGGTGCACCGTCGAGCGGTCGAGCAGCAGGTGCGTGCCGACGGTCAGGGAGCGGAGGTTGAGGGTGCCGTCGAGGGCGCACCCGACGATCTCGCACTCCTGGCCCACCCGCGCCCGGGCCGCGCTCAGCCCGGGCAGGGCGCAGTCCGTCAGCTGGAGCACGCCGAACTGCCCGCCGTCGAAGCAGGGTTCGGCGTCGAAGCGGCAGCAGTGGAGGCGTATCGCGCCCGTGACGGCCGCCTCGGCCAGATCCAGGGTGCCGGTGATCCTGGCACCGCGGAGCCTGAGCCGGGCCAGCCGCCCAGGTACCGGCCGCGGCGCGGCGACGAGCAGCCACCGCAGGACCTCGGCCCGCACCTCCGGCACGTCCTCGCACCACTCGCCGTTCCGGTACGCCTCCCACAGCCGGCGTTCGTGCGCGTCCCAGTCGTCCGGCGGGCCGTCGTCCGACACCCTGTGATCCCCCTTCGCACGCGTCCCGCACGGCTGCGGAGCAGGACGTTGCTACCCGACCGGCGCGCAGATCACGCCTGGCACCGTCGAGGGCGACCAGGGGGGTGTCACCTGACGTCGACGAAGTCTCCGGCCGCCGTGGCCGGGCCGGTGGTGGCGGTGCCGGCGAAGACGTACCGGAAGTAGCCGTCCGCCGTGGCCTTGGTGGTGGTCCGCAGGGTGCCGCCGGCGCCGCTGGTGACGGTCTTCAGGGTGGTGTAGACGGAGCTGCCCTTCTTGCGGAACTGCAGCTTGGCCGGCTGGCCCTGGTAGCCGGTGTAGCTGCCGCTCTCCCAGTTGGCGCGGGTCAGCTTGCCGGTGACCGTGATGGTTCTGCCCTTCTTCACCGGCTCCGGCGCGGCGTTCACCGTGACCTTGGCCAGCCGCTTGACCGAGGCGGTGCCCGCGGCGTCGATCTCCGTCCAGTCGTCGGTTCGGTCCTGCGCCCCGGCGAGCACCTTCCAGGTACCGGCGAGGCCGTTGTGGTCGAGGTCCCGTGCGGCGTCGACGGCGATGCTCACCTTGCAGTCGGCGGTGGTGGGGTTGGGGATGGCCGGCACCTCGCACGTACCCGCCGGGTACGCCCCCAGGATGCCGTCCTCGTCGTCGGTGTTCGGGCCGTGCCACAGGTAGGCCCAGGACGCGCCGATGCCGTCCGGGTCCGTGGCCGTCCAGGTGATCGTGACGGTCTTCTTCGTGGTCAGGCCGAGCACGATGTCCTTGCCGCCGTTGACGACGACGTGCGAGAACGTGGTGTCACTGGCCGCTGCCGGTGCCGCCGCGTGGGCGGTCGCCGGGATCACGGACACGGACAGGGCGGTCGTCAGGGACGCGACGGCTGTGGCCGGGCGGATGCGCATGGGTCCCCCTCCGGGACGGCAGACTCCGCCGTCTCCCCACGGCGAGGCCTGATGGTGTGTCATCGGTGGCTAGACCCACGAGGGACGGTCCCGGTTGTGCTGTTCTCCGAACCGGTGTCCCCGGCGTCCTCCTGCGGTGCCGCGGCGCGGTGGCCTACTTGCACTCGACTCGGCCGGCCGGGGCCGTCCCGGTCGTCAGTGCCTCGCACGCCGTCTGCCAGGCGTGGCGGTCGGGCCGCAACTGGGTGCGCAGGTAGGCCGCGGTGAGCTGCCCGAGGGCGGCGACGCGCTCGGGGTTCTCGTCGGTGGTCTCGTCGGCGTCGTATCCGGAGACACCGCCGAGCAGGTGCTCGGCGCCGAACAGGGTGAGCAGGGTCTTGGGGGCGGGGGCGAGGCGGTACGGGTCGGCGTGCCAGTCGGGGCCGATGTCGGTGAAGTGCCGGGAGTCGTCCTTGTCGCCGACGACGACCAGGGTGGGCGTGGTCATCGTGGAGAAGTCGGTGGTGCGGAAGAACGGCACCTTCTCGGCCATCGGTCCGTTGAGTATGTCGCCGCCCCTGCCGGGTGCCGCCAGTAGTACGCCCGCCTTGATCCGGGGCTCGCTCAGGTTCACCTCCGTCCCGGTGTCGGGGTCGGTGATGCGGGCGCCCAGCAGGAGGCTCGCGGTATGGCCGCCGAGGGAGTGCCCGGCGACCGCGATCCGGCCGTGGTCGAGGCGGCCGGCGAGCTGCGGCACGGTGTTCTCCACCTCGTCGAGCCGGTCGAGGATGCGGCTCATGTCCTCGGCGCGCGAGCGCCAGAAGAAGGGGGCACCGGGGGCGCCGGCGAGTTTCCGGCTCAGGGTCCGGGAGCTGAGGTGCGTGGGCTGGACGACGGCGAATCCGGCTGCCGCCCAGAGGTTGGCGAGGGGTGCGTACCCGTTCAGCGAGGAGAGGTTGTGGGAGCCGCCGTGGCCGTGGGAGAGCAGGATGACGGGCAGACCGGTCCCGGTCGCGGGCGCGGAGACGCGGAGCTGGAGGTCCACGGGCCGCCCGGGCACGGACAGGGTCACCGGGCTGTAGGACAGGACGGGCGTGGGCGGGCCGAAGGCGGCGGTGTCGGGGCCGGTGCCGTCGCCGGTTTCGGTGGATGGGCTCATGGTGGGCGGTTCCCTTCTGGCGTCCCGCACACCGGCGGGCAGGCGTGTGGCCGGACGCGTGCGGCCACAGCCGAGAAAAACGGAACACTGTCCCGATTACTATCCGGAACAGCGTCCCGTTTTGTCAAGCGGCACCGGTCGCCGACCGCCGGGAAGGTCTGGCCCGGGGGCTCTGTCGCGTCGAGGGCGAGCGGGTGCCCGGTCCCCGTCGGGCGAGCGCGAGATGTCTCTGGAGCCGTGCGTGACGGAACTGGTAGACCGGTCCGGCCTGACGGAGGACGCCCGACCGATGGGCGTCCTCGAGAAACGCGGCGACCCTCAGGGGCAGCCGACGCTCGGCCACGGGAAGCCAGCAGCGCACCAGGACGGCCCACCGCGGCCAGGCGCCGATGGTGACCAGCTTCCAGACTCCGGACATCGCACCGACGGCAAGCCCCACCGGCAGCCAGCGCGTCCCGAGAGCAGCCACCAGGATGAGAGACATGCCCATCGCGTGGAGCACACCGGTGATCAGGGCCTGCTGCACCGTCCGTCTGCGGTCGATGGCCAGCAGCGCGGCGGGAGTCGCGATCATCCGGATGTCCTCCGCCTCCTCCAGGAGTGCCGTGGTCGACGCCAGTCCGATCAGGAAGGAGCCGGCCAGCCCCATGACGACTCCGACCGGTAACCCGGTCCACCAGCCCGTGCGCCGGCCCGCCACCAGACCCACCGCGATCGGGCCCTGAAGTACGTGCCCCGGCATGGCACGCCGAGCCTCGGCCGCCCAGGCGGCCGGCCGGTTGCGGACACCACGGATCTGCAACCGGACACGTGCGGGTGCCGGCCCGGGTTCGGCGCCGAAGGCGATCTGGCCCGCGCGTGCGCTGGCAGCCGCTCCGAGCAGCACAGTGCCCGCCGCACACACCTGGATGAAGGGGTGCGCCGACGAGATGAAGGGCCCGGTGACCGCCGTACCCGCCAGCAGCGCACTGGTTCCGGCGGCCCAGTGTCCGAGCCGCACTCGGACCCCACCGGGCAGCGAGTCGCCCAGCCGCCACCAGGCAAGGTCGTAAGTGCCCTGCTCCTCAAGGTGCTCGGCCAGACCGACCAGCCATTTCTCGGCGCGTTCCGCATTCCAGCGCCGGCCGCGCCCCGAAGTCCGCCGACGGCCGTACACCGCGGGCAGGTAGGCACTGAGCAGATGGGATTCGAGATCTTCCTGGTGGTCGAACCCGACCAGTTCCCAAGGGTCGCTTCCGGGCGGCTCGCTGTAGATCTCGCGCGCCATCGCGGCCATCAACGGCACGGAGAGCACCGCGCGCAGAGTCTCCGCCCGGCCGGTCCGCATGTGGTCCAGCACCTTGTCCCACACGCTGTCGCCGGTTCTGGCCGCCCCGGCGACAGGGGCACTGCGCGGCAGATAATGAGCAAGCTCCGCCAGCGTCAGGTCCTGGAGCTCGACCACGGCGGCCTGGGCGAGGGGGCCGGATTCGACGACTGCTTTCTCGTATTCCTCGCGTCTGCTGGTGAGCAGGAACGGGATGCCGCTGTCCCGCAGCGCGACCAGGGCCTTCGCGTGCAGTCCGGGGGCCATCTCGTCGAAGCCGTCCAGGACGGGCAGGATGAGCCGGTCATGGGACGACAGGAGAGCGCCGGCCTCCGAGGTCCCGTCCATGGGCTCGGCCAGGCCGGGCTCCAGTTCGATCAGGCGCTGTGCCAGCCAGTCCTCCAGCGCGACCTCCGGATTCCACGACGCGAGGCCGAAGACCACCGGAACCGACCGTCCGGACGGCGTTCCCTCCAGCCCGTTCGGCGCCTGACGCCGCTCTTCGAGGCGAGCGCGGGCGAACGCCAGGGTCAGGCAGCTCTTGCCGGAGCCGGCCTTGCCGAGCACCACCAGCCGCCCGGACTCGATCGTCCGGTACACCTCCGCGATCCGTTCGATGCGACCGTCCAGGGCCAGCGGGCCGCCGTCCTCGCCCATCCGGTTCATGCGGATGTTGGCCCACTGGTCCTGCAGGCCGTCCACCGGGCGGAAACACACCGGAAGCAGGCCGGGGTAGTGCAGACGGCGTGTTACCCATTCCCTGTTCCACTGCGTGTGGAAGTTCGCGGCAAGTGCGTCCGCCGTCTTCCTCAGCCGCTGGTGCCGGCCGGACCCGGACAGGTCCGCCGCCACCGTCACGTTGCCGTTGTTGACACCCATCGCCACGAGACCGCCTGCCACGTGGGCGACGTCCGCCAGGGCGGGTGCCGCGCCGTCCGCGTCCGAGGCGACGGGGGGCGTGCGTACGTCGGCCGGTCCGGTCAGCCCTGTTCCGGAACCGGCACCGTAGGGTGGGACAGATTCAGCTCCCCCTGGAAGACACCGGCGGCGAACGCACCTCGGTCGGCTCTGACATCGACCCTCCCCTGTGTCACCGACCCGTCGCCCCTGGTCGGCTGCTCGGCGTCGAAGCCGGAGAGCAGAGAGCGAAGCCGGGCCGCCATCCGGTCTCGTTCCTCGTCGGCCAGACCGGCGAACAGGGCTTCGAACCTGGTCTGCCAGGCCTCCTCCTGACGCCGGCGCAGGACGTGCGCCTCCTGCGGCGGCACCGAGCCGGAGAGAACGTGTGCGGACTCGCCCAGCCGCTGCCACTCGGCGTCCTCACGGTCCTGATCGCCGTTGCCCAGCCAGCGGGCCAGCCGCCGCCGGAAGCCTTCCCACGCGTCACTGCCGGCGGCCTGCACCACCGCCGCCGCCCCCGCGGTGGCCAAAGCGGCCAGCTCGTCGTCGAGCATCCGTCCCCCCACGAGTACCTGCCGGTTCCGATGCCACGGACCGGCTCCCCACTCCCCCTCGGAGTGGCCGGGCTGCGACCGTAACGGCCGCGGGGCGTCCTTCATGCCTTTCCCGGCAATCAGCACATCACCGCCGACGTATGCGGTATGGGGCAGGACGGCCGGGCCGGCCTGGACCGGCCGGCCAACCGCTGAGGAGCGAAGGGTCCGGGCTCCGGGCTTCAGCTCTTCGGTGTGCTCTTCAGGGCCGCCTCGCAGGAGGGCCAGTCGTGGAAGTCGTGCCGGACGCTCCACAGACGGTGCGCCGCCCTGATGTTCCAGTCCGGGTCGAACGCCCGCAGCGGGGTGCCGCCGAGGTCCCGCAGGCGGGCGTCGGAGATCTGGAAGACACCCCAGTTGCGGCTGCCGTCGGTGTTGGGCAGGACGTACAGCGGGTCGAGGAACGACGCACAGCGGGCGACGGCCACGGCGGTGCCGGGATCCTCGGCGAACACCTCACGGATCCGCTGCGCCACCCTCGCCGGCGACCAGGTCGTCATCCTCACCTTCTGCGCGTAGAGCGCCTTCTTGGTGGCGTCGTCGACCACGCTGGTGGCCGGCAGACCCGCCAGCACCTGGAACGCGGTCACCCTGCGCAGGGTCTCCGGCCCGAAGTCCCCGTCGACGGCGAGTCGGCCCTTCGCCCGCGTCAGCAGGTTCTGGACCTCGCGCACACACTCGTCGTGCTGCCCCATGCTCACCGTTGCGCACGCGGGGGAATAGAGCAGTTCGCCGCCGGCCGCCGGTGCGGCACCGGTGGAGCCTCCGCCGGGCAGCCGCATCCACAGGGAGCCGGCCACCAGCACCACGGCGACCGCGGCGGCCAGTATCGCGAAACGAGGGGACAGCTTCCCGGGCAACCGGGGCCGCGGCGGCTTCCCGGTCCCTCCGGGAGCGGTCTCCGGCGGGGTGACGTCACCCGGCTCCGACTTCGGGTCCGGGGCCGGGTCCGGTTCCAGTGCCGTGGGCGTGGGCGTGGGCGTGGCCGGGTCCGGGGTCGGCTCGGCGGTCACGGCCGGTGCGCCCCGGTCGGTGTCCGCCAGCGCCCACAGCCGGTGGAGCTCGCGGAGCTCCTCCGCACTGGCGCCGCACACCTTGGCGAAGGCGTGCACGGCCCGGTAGTCCGTCGGGACGCCGGCGCCGGAGCAGTACCGATGCAGGCTGGAACCGCTGACGCCCGCCTCCTTGCCGAGGCGGTCGTACCCCCGGCCGCTGCGGTCCTTCAGCATCCGAAGGTAGGCGGCGAACTTCTCGGTCTGCGGAGCGGCAACCACGCATCCCCCCTTGCTCAAGCCCCCTGCCGACGGGGAGAAGCTACACCGGGGAAATGACCTGCGGGTGTCCTTTCAGCACCTTAATCCGACCTCAATTGGCTTTCTGTAGACGCTATTTGACAAAACGTCAATTACTCGCACATCCCCGCCGCCAGGACGGCGCCGTCGGCGGGGTCGAGCAGGATGAAGGAGCCGGTGAGGCGGGAGTCGGCGTAGGCGTCCAGCGGGAGCGGTTCGGAGGCGCGCAGGACGGCGGAGCCGATGTCGTTGACGGCGAACTCGCCGGGGCGGGCATCGCGGGTGAGGCCGTGCGTGAGGTCGATGCGGTGCGGGAGCGCCTTCACGACCGCCTTCACGGTGCGCGTGGCGTGTTTGAGCAGGACGCGGGAGCCGACGCGCAGGGGGCGTTCGTGGAGGTGGCAGACGGTGGCGGCGATGTCCTGCGTGACGGCCGGGGCCTGCGCGCTGGGCGCGATCAGGTCACCGCGGGAGATGTCGAGGTCGTCGGCGAGCAGGACGGTGACGGACTGGGGCGCCCGGGCGCGGTCGACGGGTGTGCCGAGGTCGTCGATGGCGGTGATGGTGCTGGTGAGGCCGGAGGGCAGGACGGTGACCTGCTCGCCGACCCGCAGCACCCCGGAGGCGATCCGGCCCGCGTAGCCGCGGTAGTCGGGGAGTTCGGCGCTCTGCGGGCGGATGACGTACTGGACGGGCAGGCGGGCGGGGGCGTCCGCGAGTTCGGTGCCGACGGGGACGGTTTCCAGGTGTCCGAGGACGGTGGGGCCGCCGTACCAGTCCATGGCGGCGGAGGTGGTCACCACGTTGTCGCCGGCGAGGGCGGAGACCGGGATCGCGGTGATGTCCGGGATGCCCAGCTCACCGGCGTACGCCGTGAACTCCCCGGCGATCGCCGCGAACACGGACTCCTCGTAGCCGACGAGGTCCATCTTGTTGACGGCGAGGACGACGTGCGGGACCCGCAGCAGGGCGGCGACGGCGGCGTGCCGGCGGGTCTGTTCCACGACGCCGTTGCGGGCGTCGACGAGGATGATCGCCAGCTCGGCGGTGGAGGCGCCGGTGACCATGTTGCGGGTGTACTGCACATGGCCGGGGGTGTCGGCGAGGATGAACCGGCGTTTCGGGGTGGCGAAGTAGCGGTAGGCCACGTCGATGGTGATGCCCTGTTCGCGTTCGGCGCGCAGGCCGTCGGTGAGGAGGGCGAGGTCGGGGGCGTCCTGGCCGCGGCTGGCGGAGGCGCGTTCGACGGCTTCCAGCTGGTCGGTGAGGACCGACTTGGAGTCGTGCAGGAGCCGTCCGACGAGGGTGGACTTGCCGTCGTCGACGGAGCCCGCGGTGGCGAACCGCAGGGTGTCGATGGTGGTGCTCATGTCTAGAAGTACCCCTCGCGCTTGCGGTCTTCCATCGCGGCCTCGGAGAGCTTGTCGTCGGCACGCGTCGCGCCGCGCTCGGTGAGCCGGGAGGCGGCGATCTCGGCGATGACCTTCTCGATGCTGTCGGCGCCGGAGTCGACGGCGCCGGTGCAGGACATGTCGCCGACGGTCCGGTAGCGGACCTGGCGCTTCTCGACGCTCTCGCCGTCTTTCGGGCCGCCCCACTCGCCGGCGGTCAGCCACATCCCGCCCCGTTGGAACACCTCGCGGTGGTGGGCGAAGTAGATCTGGGGCAGTTCGATCTCCTCGCGGGCGATGTACTGCCAGACGTCGAGTTCGGTCCAGTTGGAGAGCGGGAAGACGCGGACGTGTTCGCCGGGGGCGTGGCGGCCGTTGTAGAGGTTCCACAGCTCGGGGCGCTGGCGGCGCGGGTCCCACTGGGAGAACTCGTCGCGCAGGGAGAACACCCGTTCCTTGGCGCGGGCCTTCTCCTCGTCGCGTCGGCCGCCGCCGAAGACCGCGTCGAACTTCTCGTTCTGGATCTTCTCGGTGAGGGGGACGGTCTGGAGGGGGTTGCGGGTGCCGTCGGGGCGTTCGCGCAGTACACCGCGGTCGATGTAGTCCTGTACGGAGGCCACATGGAGGCGCAGCCCATGTGCGGCCACCACACGGTCCCGGTACTCCAGGACCTCGGGGAAGTTGTGTCCGGTGTCCACATGCAGGAGCGAGAAGGGGACGGCCGCCGGGGCGAAGGCCTTCAGCGCGAGGTGCAGCATGACGATGGAGTCCTTGCCGCCGGAGAACAGGATCACCGGCCGTTCGAACTCGCCGGCCACCTCGCGGAAGATGTGGACCGCCTCGGACTCCAGCGCGTCCAGGTGGGACAGCGTGAAGGTGCTCATGCCAGCCCCCGCTCGACCAGCAGCGCGTGCACCGCGTCCGCCGACTCCTGCGGGTTCTGCTGCTCGGTGTGCAGCACCAGCGCCGGGTCGACGGGCGGCTCGTACGGGTCGTCGACGCCGGTCAGCCCGGTCAGCTCACCCGCGGCCTGCTTGGCGTACAGGCCCTTCACGTCCCGCTCGCTGCACACCTCGACCGGGGTCGCCACATGCACCTCCAGGTACGGCGTCCCGCTCTTCTCGTGCCGGGTGCGCACCGCCTCGCGGCTGTCGGCGTAGGGGGCGATGACCGGGACGACGGAGAGCACGCCGTTGCGCGCGAGCACCTCGGAGACCAGGCCGATGCGCTGCACGTTGGTGTTGCGGTCCGCCCGGGAGAAGCCGAGGCCGGCCGAGAGGAAGCGGCGTATCTCGTCGCCGTCGAGGACCTCCACGCGATGTCCCTCGGCCTTGAGCCGGTCGCCGAGGAGGCGGGCGATCGTCGTCTTGCCCGCACTCGGCAGTCCCGTCAGCCAGACCGTGGCTCCCTGAGCCCTTGGCGTGGTGGTCATGCGCAACAGACCTCTTCCTTACCTTCTCGGCGAACTCGCGAACGACCCGTCGAAGAGTAGGTAAGAAGTCTGAGAGGAGTGGTTAAGGAAGCTGAGGTTTGACTGAGTGACTCCTGGTAGGCAAGGGGTCACAGCGTCCTGCAATGAACATTTCACAAAGGGGCCGTGTGTTCACAGAGCCGGTGGCAGGTCACAGGCCGGCGAAGGCGCCCCCGGCCGCCCGCAGCCGGTCGTGCAGTGCGCGGAAGACGGCGGCCGAGCGGGTGCCCGGCCAGTCGGCGGGCAGCAGGCCCGTCGGCAGTCCGGGGTCGGTGTACGGCAGGTGGCGCCAGGAGTCGAGGGTGCGGAGATAGTCGCGGTAGGCGTCCTCCGGCGGAGTGTCCGTCCGGTGTTCCCAGTCGCGCAGCACCGGCTCGTGGGCGTCGAGGAACTGCTCGTGCGCCTTGGCGATCGCCGTCAGGTCCCACCAACGGGCGACCGCCTCGGTGGTGGGTGCGAAGCCGAGGTGCTCGCCCCGGAAGAAGTCCACGTACGGGTCGAGGCCGAGCCGGCGCAGGGTGTGCCGGGTCTCCTCGAACAGCCGGGCCGGGGCGATCCACACGCCCGGCGCGGCCGTGCCGAAGCCCAGTCCGGCCAGCCGGGAGCGCAGCACGTGCCGTTTCTGCCGCTCCGACTCGGGCACCGAGAACACCGCGAGCACCCAGCCCTCGTCCTCCGGCGGCGCGTCGGCGTACACCCGGCGGTCGCCGTCGTCGAGCAACTGCCGTGCTTCCGCGGAGAGTTCGTATCCGGCGGCGCCCTGCGCGGTACGGGCCGGGACCAGCAGCCCGCGGCGTTTGAGCCGGGACACCGACGAACGTACGGACGGGGCGTCCACGCCCACGGCGGCCAGCAGCCGGATCAGCTCGGCGACGGGCACCGGGCCGGGCAGGAAGCGGCCGTACGCGCCGTAGAGCGTGACGATGAGGGACCGCGGGGCGTGTTGCTCGGGCACGTTGATCATTTTAGGTCCCCGGCATCGCTGCTGGTCACCTTCGGTGCACGGCTGAACGTGAGTCAGTGCTCCGGGGCCGGTCCCGGGCGCCTGGTGGCCGGGTGTCCGGTGGCCGGTGCACGGCACCCGGCGGCGGGTCAGGCGGCGATGGCGAGGCGGTCGGCCGGGCCGCGGTGCGGCGGGACCACGCTGCCGTCGGCGTGCAGCTCGCCCGTGTCGTCGAAGACGACCGCCCCGTCGCACAGCAGGGTCCAGCCCTGCTCGGGGTGGGCGGCGACGATGTGTGCCGGGCCGAGGTCGGCCGTCGCGCTCGGGGACTGGTGGGAACACATGGCGCACCTCCACGGGGCTGCCTCCGGCACCGTCGCCGACCGGCATGTCCAGACCATCCTCCTGGCGTGAACGACGCGGAACCCCCTGCCGCGACCTGTGACAACACGCGGACAACTCCCGGACGCCGCCACGACGGTCGCGGCGGCTCCGGGATACGACCGGGCTGCTGCGGGGCACGGCGGGACGCGCCACCGAAGGGGTGACGATCACGCTCCGGGGCCCGGCCGCCCGGTATGCAGGGCATACCCCCACCTCGTGATCCGGGAAGGAAACCATGCCCGTACGCCCCGTCCTCGCCGCGACCCTCGGTTCGGTCGCCCTGCTGTGCGCCGCCGTCGCCCCCGCGACCGCCGCCACCACGACCGACGCCGCCAAGGAGTCCGTCACCGTCGACCCCACCGGCCGTCTCGCCGCCGACGGCACCCTCACCCTGTCCGGCACCTACACCTGCACCGATGCCACGGGACCGGTGTTCATCAGCTCCTCGGTCAGCCAGGACTCCCCGAACTACCGGCACGGCATCGGCGGCACCCGGGCCGTGTGCGACGGCGCCGAGCACCACTGGGAGAACACCGGCGAGGTCACCTCGGAGAAGCTGAAGCCCGGCGCGGCCCACGTCGAGGCCACGATCATGGAGCTGCGCCCCGCGGGCGGCCTGCCGCTGCCGTTCTTCCACGCCACCAGCCAGCAGGACGTCACCCTCGGCAAGGCCTGACCCGGACGCGGGCACCGGGCCCCGGTGCGGCCGGGCCCCGGTGCCGTCGGGACCCGTCCGGTCAGCGGGTCAGCAGCTTCCGCAGTGCGGCGGTGACCTCGTCCGGCGCCTCCTCCGCCATGAAGTGCCCGCACGTCACCGTGTGGTGCTCCAGGTCCGGGGCCCAGGCCCGCCACAGCGCGGCCGCGTCGTAGCCGAGGGCGGCACCCCAGTCCTGCTGGAGCACGGTGACGGGCATGCGGAGCACGTTCCCGGCGGTCCGGTCGGCCCGGTCGTGCTCGGCGTCGACACCGGCCGAGGCACGGTAGTCGGCCACGATCGAGGGCACCGCAGCCCGGCAGGCCGCGAGATAGGCGGCGCGGACACCGGCCGGGATCGCCGCGGGATCGCGGGTCCACAGGTCGAGGAAGTGGCCGAAGAACCGGTCCGGGGCCGCCCCGATCAACTCCTCCGGCAGACCCGGCGGCTGGGCCATCAGATACAGATGGAAGGCGACGGCGGCCGGGGCGCCGTGCAGCACCTCCCACATGTCCAGGGTGGGCAGCACGTCCAGCAGCGCCAGGTGCGTCACCGCGTCCGGGTGGTCGAGCCCGGCCCGGAAGGCGACCAGCGCGCCCCGGTCGTGCCCGGCCAGGGCGAAGGTCTCGTGACCGAGCGCCCGCGCCAGCGCCACGACGTCGGCGGCCATGGTCCGCTTCGCGTACGACGTGCCGTCCGCGTCGGCCGGTTTGTCGCTGGCGCCGTAGCCGCGCAGGTCGGGACAGATCACGGTGTGCCGGTCCGCGAGGCCGGCGGCCACGTGCCGCCACATCAGGTGGGTCTGGGGGAAACCGTGCAGCAGGACGACCGGGCTGCCGGTGCCGCCGACGGCCGTGTGCAGGGCGACGCCGTCCGCGACCGGGACGCGGTGCCGCCGAAAACCGGGGATGTTCATGCGCCGAGGCTCCCGTGCCCGGATCAGCAGCCGATCAGCAGCGTGTGCGGCACGTACGGTGGGCGGGTGAGGAACGTCCAGGTCGCCTTCGGGGTGCTCGGACCCGTGACGGCCGAGCGGACCGGCCTCCCGCTCGCCCTGAAGGGCCCCCGGCACCGCGCCGTACTGGCCCGGCTGATCGTCGCCCGCGGACGCGTGGTGCCCGTCGCCCGGCTGGTCGCCGACCTCTGGGAGGAGCCGCCGCCCACCGCCGTCGGCGCCCTCCGCACCTTCGTGGGCGACCTGCGGCGGGCCCTGGAACCCGACCGGCCGCCCCGCGCCCCGGCCCGGCTGCTGGTCACCGACGGCCCCGGCTACGCCTTGCGCGCGGAGGCGGTCGACGCCTGGCGGTTCGAGGAGGCCGTGGCGGCCGCCGGCCAGGAGGAGCCCGGACGGGGCGCACGGCTGCTGGGGGAGGCGCTGGAGCTGTGGCGGGGGCCCGCCTACGCCGAGTTCGCGGACGAGGAGTGGTGCAGGGGCGAACGGGCCCGGCTCGCCGAGCTGCGGCTGCGGGCCGTGGAGCAGCGGGCCGAGGCGCTGCTGGCGGCGGGCCGGGCGGCCGAGGCGGTGCCCGATCTGGACGCCCACCTCACCGGGCACCCGTGGCGTGAGGAGGCCTGGCGACTGCTGGCGCTCGCCCTCTACCGGACCGGCCGCCAGGGCGACGCCCTCGCGGTGCTGCGCCGGGCCCGTGCGCTCCTCGCCGATCAGCTGGGGGTCGAGCCGGGCCGGGCGCTGCGCCGGCTGGAGACCGGCATCCTCGCGCAGGACCCGGGCCTGGACGCGGAACGCGGGGCCGCGGCGGCCAGGGTCTGGTCCCGGGCGGCCGCGGCGTACGACCGTACCGTCGCCGCCGGATCCCGGGCCCGGCTCGAATCGACCGTCGGACTGCTGCGCACCCTCGCTGTGACCGGTTCCGACGGGCTGGCCGCCGCCCGTGAACACCGGCTCGCGGCGATCACCGCGGCCGAGGAGTTCGGCGACCCGGAACTCACCGCCCGGGTCATCGGCGCCTACGACGTCCCCGCGATCTGGACCCGGTCCGACGACGAGACGGGCGCCCGCCGGATCGTCCGGGCCGCCGAGGGGGCGCTGGCCCGGCTCCCCGCCGCCCCCGCCCAGGACGCGGCCCGCTGCCGGCTGCTCGCCACCGTCGCCCTGGAGTCACGCGGTACCGGGTCCGGCCGTGCCGTGGCAGCCGCCGCCGAGGCGGAGCGCCTCGCCCGCCGCCTGGACGACCCGGCGCTGCTCGCCTTCGCCCTCAACGGCGTCTTCATGCAGTCCTGCACCCGGGCCGGCCTCGCCCCGCGCCGCGACACCCTCGGCACCGAACTGGTCGCCCTGGCGGCCCGGCACGGCCTGGTCACCCATGAGGTACTCGGCCATCTGGTCCGGGTGCAGGCGCGCGCCGCGCTCGCCGACTTCACGACCGCCGACGAACACGCGGAGGCGGCCGACCGACTGGCGGACCGTCATGAACTGCCGCTGGCAAGGGTGTTCACGGAGGGCTACCGGGCGCTGCGGCTGGCGGCGACGGGCGGGACAGGGCACGGCGGGGGAAGAGCCGGTGCCGTCGAGGCCGCCTACCGTGAGGTCGGCCGACTGCTCGACGGGCCCGGTATGCCCGGGGTGCGTGACGGGCTGCTCCCCCTCGCGCTGCTCTGCGTCCGGCTGGCAGGACGGCCGTACGGCATCCGGGACGCCGTCGACCCGGGCGCCGACTGGGGCCCGTACCTCCCCTGGATCCGCCCCGCGCTCGCCCTTGCCGCCGACGACGAAAGGGCAGCCCGCGATGCGCTGCGCGGACTGCCCGAGCCTCCTGCCGACCTCGTGCAGGAGGCACTGTGGTGCGTCGCGGCGGCCGTCGCCCTGGAACTCGGCGACCGTCCTACCCTGCGCCGCTGCCGGGCGGCGCTGCGCCCGGCAGCCGGCCAACTCGCCGGTGCGGGCAGCGGGTTCCTGGTGATGGGGCCGGTCGACGACTGGCTGAGGGCGATGGAAGAGGCCCTCGGCTGAGCAGCGCCCCAAAGGGGCGCGGGGAACTGCGCGACCAGCCACGACGGCGCCGCAGCCGGCATGTCCCGGCCCTCCCGGCGCAGCGCTACGCCGCCAGCTCCTTCGTGATGCGGTCCAGCATGAACGCCGAGGACTCGCGCGCCCGTTCCTCCCAGGCGAAGACGCAGGCGGTGGCGACCCCGTCGAAGCCCAGCTCGCGCAGGGTGCCGAAGAAGGCGTCCCAGTCGACCTCGCCCTGGCCGATGTCCAGGTGCTGATGGATCCGGGCCGTGGTGCCGGGCGGGTTGAGGATGTAGCGCAGCCCGCTGGAGCCCTTGTGGTTGAAGGAGTCCGCGATGTGCACGTGCTGGAGCCTGTCGCCGGCGTAGCGCATCATCGCCGCGATGTCGGCCGTCGGGTCGGCGCCGGACAGGTGGAAGGAGTGCGGGGCGCAGTAGAGGTAGTTCACCCACGGCTTGTTGATCGCGCGGACCAGGTCGACCGCGGGGGTGTTCTCCTCGTAGAAGTCGTCCGGGTGCGCCTCCAGGTTGAGGGCGATGCCCTCGCGCTCGAAGACGGGGAGGAGCTCCTCCAGCGAGCGCCAGAACGCCGCCTCGCTCTCGGCGGCGCGCTCGGGGCGGCCGTTGAACTCACTGTTCATCAGCGGGCATTCGAGCTCCGCCGTGATCTCGATCATCCGCTTCCAGTAGCGGACGGCCGCCTGCCGCTCCGCCTCGTCCGGGGACGACCACTTGTACAGCGGAAGGACGGACGACAGCTGTACTTCGTGCGTACCCAGGGAGTTCCTCAGCTCCGCGATCCGCCCGTCGTCCGCGCGCGGGTGCAGGAAGAACGGCATGAAGTCGTCACGCGGCGACAACTCGATGTACTCGTACCCGAGTTCGGCCACCGTGCGCACCATGTCGTCGATCGGCAGGGCCCGGAACATGTACGGGTCGAGGGCGATCTTCACGCGGTACCTCCGTAGAAGGCCGGGCGGGGCTTGAGGTCGGTGGCGACGACGGTGCCCGACTCCAGGGCCTCGACGGTCGCGGCGGTGATGACGGTGGCGGCGTAGCCGTCCCAGGCGGTGGGGCCGGTGGGTTCGGTGCCTGCCGCGATGCCGGTGATCCACTCGCGGAACTCGGTGTCGAAGGCGTCCTTGAAGCGGCCCGCCCAGTCCGTGAGGATCGCGGTGCTGTGGTGTCCGGCGGTGCGGACGCCGACCGCGGCCGGGTCGGGCAGCCGGACCAGGCCCTTCTCGCCGACCGTTTCGCACTGGATGTCGTAGCCGTACTGGCAGTTGACGAAGACCTCCAGGTCGATGCGGACGCCCTTGGCGGTCTCGAAGAGCATGATCTGCGGGTCCGTGAGGTGCTCGAAGCGCTTGCTCGTGGAACGCGGCAGGACCACCTGGGTGGAGACGATCTCGTCGTCAAGGAGCCAGCGCAGCACGTCGATCTCGTGCACCGCCATGTCCAGCGCGGCCATCGGGGAGGTGTAGGACTCGGGGGCGGTCGGGTTGCGGTGGGCGCAGTGCACGATCAGCGGCTCGCCGATCCGCCCGGCGTCGATGACCTGTTTGAGCTGCCGGTAGCCGGTGGGGGACCTGGTGCTCGTCCTCGGGGAACCAGATGCCCCAGGAGTCGGGGGCCGAGCCCAGGCACAGGTTGCCGGCGGTGGTGCGGAGGGCGGTTGGCGCCGTTGCCATGGAGTGTCCTTCGGGGAGGGGACTCTGCCGCGTCGGAGCGGGCCTTTGTCGCGCTCTACTAGCGCGCTCTAGTGGGAGTACGATGACCCCTGTCCGAATGTCATGTCAATACCTCGTTGCCGGGAGATTTCCGGGAGCTTCCGGGGCGGGGCCTAGGGTGGGCTCCGTCGAAGGGTGGGTGCACAGGTGGATGCAGCGGGCAGGCGCCAGCGGCCGACGATGGCCGACGTCGCCGACAGGGCGGGGGTCTCCCGGGCGCTGGTGTCGATCGTCTTCCGCAACCAGCCGGGTGCGAGCCGCGAGACGCGTGAGCGGGTGCTGCGGGTCGCCGACGAGATCGGCTACCGCCCGGACAGCGCGGCCCGGCTGCTGGCCCGGGGCCGCAGCCGCACCCTCGGCGTGATGTTCACCGTCCACCAGACCTTCCACACCGATCTCATCGAGGGCATCTACCCGGAGGCCGAGCGGCTCGGCTACGACGTGCTGCTCTCCGCGGCCGCCGAGGGCCGCAGCGAGGAGAAGGCGGTGGAGGCGCTGCTCGGCCACCGCTGCGAGGCGCTGATCCTGCTCGGCCCGGACGCGGACCCCGGCTACCTGGACGCCCTCGGCCGGCGTGCCGTGACCGTGTCGGTCAGCCGCCGGGTGCCGCGGGCCCGGGTGGACTTCGTGCACAGCGCGGAGAACAAGGGCGTCCGGCAGGCCATGGACCACCTGGTCGAGCTCGGACACCGCAGGATCGCGCACATCGACGGCGGCCGGGGGCCCGGCTCGGCCGAGCGCAGGCGCTCCTACCGGGCCGCGATGCGCCGGCACGGGCTGGAACCGGAGATCCGGGTGATACCGGGCGAGCACACCGAGCAGTCCGGCATCGAGACCGGACGGCTGCTGCTCGCGGAACGCGACCGCGGGCTGCCGCTGCCGACGGCGGTGCTGGCGGGCAACGACCGTTGTGCGATGGGTGTGTTGATGGCGATGACGCGGGCCGGTGTCGAGGTTCCGGGAGACGTCTCCGTGGTCGGCTTCGACGACAGCCATCTCTCCCACCTCATGCCGATCGGCCTCACCACCGTCCGCCAGGACGCGCGGCTGATGGCCGAGTACGCGGTGCGGTTCGCCGTGGAGCGGCTGGAGCAGCCCGAACTGGAGCCGCGGGAGGCGGTGCTGGACCCGAAACTGGTGGTACGCGGCACGAGCGGGCCGCCCCCCGCGGAGGACGGCCCGCTCGCCCGGTGAGTGGCGACCTCGGCCTTGCTGCCCATCGCTCTGTCATGGGGTTCCGACCGAGGGGGCGCAGCCGTTCACCGCGTGCTGCACACCGACTTCGGAGCCGCCGCGGTGTCGGCGGCGTTCTGTGCGGACTGGGCGTTCTGCACGCGTTGTATGTCCTGGAGAAGGCCGGGGATGCCGGGGTCCTGGCCGGCGGCGACCCGCGCGATGGTCAGCAGGGCGGCCTCGTAGAAGGCGTCCCGTACGGCGGGTGCCATCACGTCCGAGGCGTCCAGGCAGCGGGGGCCCGTGCGGAGCCGCTCCGCGATCTCGCGTTCCACCGTGCCGCCCTGCGGTTGCACCTCGCGGTTCGCGGAGAACACGTCCGCCAGCTTGGCCCACTTCTGCTGGCCCTCCCGCGAGGCCAGCTTTCTGATCAGGTCCTTGGCCGCGGACCGGTCGCTGAAGAGCGCCGCGAAGTCGCCGCTCACCTCGTGGCCCCGGACCGTGCCGTCGCTCTCCGGCAGCAGCGGTGCGGAGTCCGTCAGCCGGGCGCGCCGGGCGTCGTCCGCGTTGTAGAAGGAGCGGGCGAAGGAGCCCTGGTGCTCCAGGCCGCACCCGCGCCACTGGTCGAAGAGCAGCCCGCGGCCGTTGGGGTCACCGCGGTGGTCGGTGAGCAGGGCGTGCCGGGCCGCACCCCGGTCCTGGCGCAGCAGCGAGACCCAGGCCTCCCAGGCGGTGCGCACCGGAGCGCTGCCCCACGTCACGCCGTTCTCGCCCAGCACCCAGTCCTGGTAGGTGTCCCGGCCCGACCGCTGCAGCACGAGATCCTCGATCCAGTCGGTGCCCGGCCAGCCGGAGGCCCCGTCGTCTCCCATGCCGATACACCAACTCCGCAACGGGGCAGGTGAGTTCGCGGGCTTCTCGCCCTGGCGGTACCAGACGATGCTCTTCAGGTCCGCCTTGACCGGAACCCAGTACACGTCTTCGGACGAGGTGCCCGTCGGCTTCCAGGGAGCGCCGTACTCCTGTGGGTCGTAGAGACCGTTCAGCGGCTTGAGGCGGTTCTGGCCGGCGTACTCGGCGAGTTCGCCGATGCCCGGCATGATCACGACGTCCGGGGGTTCGCCCGACTGCACCTTGGAGAGCAGCACCTCACGCTGGGCCGCGGTGCCCTGGTAGTGGAAGGGGATGCCGAAGCCGCGCAGCAGGGACTCGAACTGCGCCGCCTGCTGACCGGTCCAGGTGCCGAGGATGGTCACCGGCTCCTCGTCGTCGTGCCGGGCCCAGGCCGCCACCAGACCGCCGGCCGCGATCAGCACCATGACCACCAGGAAGACGAGCACGCGCAGCCGCCGGGTCACCGCCGCCTCCAGTAGTCGCCGTCCAACCGGAGCGCCAGCCCCAGCGCGGGCAGCACGACGACCAGCAGGCCGCCGACGAACGTGCCCTCGTACACCCGGCCGGTCCAGGTGCCGTCGGTCAGCTCCTCGTGGATCCGTTCCGAGGTGTCGGTGACGCTCTGCTGCGCACCGGCCAGCCCGCCCCGCCCGGACATCTTCGTGATCAGCCCCAGGTCGCCGAGCGCCGCGTGGACGCCGTGCTCGGTGGCGGACGCCGCCATCAGCGGGACCACCGCCAGCAGCGCGGTCAGGACCAGCGCGGCGAGCAGGTACGGATTCCAGTCCCGGCCGCACCGGTCGCGCAGCACGAACAGCGCCGAGAGCAGGGTCAGGGCCAGTGCGGCCAGGGCGAGTTCGCCGAGCCACCAGCCGGCGAGCTGCCAGTGCCCCTGGGCGGTCGCGGCCTCGGCGTGCCGCAGCTGGACCGCCTCCAGGTCGTGCAGGCGGGGCACGAGACCCACCGTCTTCCGGGTGAGCAGCGAGTGCGCCTCCTCGAGCTTCTGCTCCCGCATGAGGGGCTGGTCGTGGTAGACGGAGGTACCCACGCTGAGCGAGTTGCCGTAGGTGTCGAGCAGGCCGTCGACCGTGCCGAGGTCCTGGTCGGTGCGGTCGGCTATCCGGGACAGGCCCTGATCGGCGGCGGACAGCTGGGACCGGTAGGCCTCGCCCGAGCCCGCGACGTCGACGAGTTTCCGGTCCACCAGGAACTCGGCCTCCTGGTAGGAGCGCAGCGCCGCGAGCCGGGCGGCGGCGAGTCCCTGCACGGCCGGTGCCTCCCGGGCCGCGAGCGCCTCCGTGCCCCGCTGGGTCTGCCGGCAGGACAGGGACAGCGAGGTCGCCGCCACGACCGCGCACACGAACGCCACCAGCAGGTGTGCCTCCAGCAGCCGGCGGGTCCGCCAGGGGCGCAGCCGCCCGCGCCAGAACGCGGCGGGGGAGTACCGGCGCAGCCGGGCCGCGCGCACGCTCGTCGTCACAGCAGTTCCTTCCCGCAGGCGATGCAGTACCGGGCCTCGCTGCCGGCCGGGGTGCCGCAGTTGCCGCAGCGCGGGCCCGGCCGGGGGCCGGCGGTGTCGGCCGGGGGTGCGCCGGGCCGGGACCCGGCGCGCAGGATCATCGGGCCGAGCGCGTCGGCGTCGACGGCGCGCAGCCGGATCCGCCCTTCGGCCGCGTCCTCGACCTCGGCGACCGTGCGGATCTCGTCCAGCACCCAGCCGATGTCCAGCCCGGCCGCCAGCCGGGCGGCCTGCCCCAGACACTCCTCGGCCGTGTCCCGCCGGTGGTCCCGCAGCGCGGCGAGCCCCTCGCGCAGCGCACCGCGCATCTGGGCCGTGGCATTGAGGCTGCGCACACTGCCGGGGCCCGCCGCCGGGGCGTGCGGCGCGGACTGGTCGGGAAGGTGCCAGCGGGCCACGACGGGTGCGTGGACGTCCCCGACGGAGACCATGGCGAACTGCAACTCGGTCTCCAGCGGGTCGGCGTCGGCGTCGGCGACCAGCGTGAGCAGGTAGTCCCGGCTGCCCTGCTCCCACTGGTACGTCGGGAAGCTCCAGCGGTGCGGCCGGCCGGGCTGGGGCAGTCCGCCGAGGCGGTGCGGCCGGGGCGCCTTCTCGCTGAGCGAGACCTGGCGTACGGAGGGCCGCAGTGTCACCTCGATCGGCAGCTGCGGGGTGTGCACCCGGCGCAGCCGCGCGATGGCGTCCGTGACCGCCCGGCCGAGACCGTCGTCCACGAACTGCGCGGTGCCGTGCAGCCGTTCGGCCAGGTCCAGCAGCGGGTCGGGGTTCCAGTCGGCGCCGACCGCGAACACGTCGCAGGTGAACTGCCCCGCGCAGCGGTCCAGTTCCTCCTCAAGACGGTGCTCCGCCGCGGCACCGCCGCCGTCGGTCTCCGGACGGTGCTCCCCGGCGGCGCTGCTGCCGTCCGTGATCAGCACCAGATGCTGTACCGACAGCGGGCGGCCGGCCAGCAGGGCGCGTGCCCCGGCAACCCAGTCGGCGTACCCGGCGGGCCGCGGGCCGCCCCGGTGCAGCGGCAGCGAGCCCGCGACGAAGGCGGCCCGGCGCCGGTGGTGCTGATCGGCGACGGCCCATTCGCCGTCGCCCCGCGGATAGCACCGGACCGGCTCGGGACCGCCGCCGAGGACCGCGAAGGAGATCCGGTCGGGCAGGGCACGCAGCGCGGCCGGCAGCGCGTGCCGGACGGCCGCCCGGTTCCGCTCGGCGACGTCCACCGCGATGATCACGGCGAGTTCGACCGCGGGCAGGTCGGTGGGGGCGCCGTCGGCGGCCACGTCGACCCGGAGCCGGGCCTCGATCTTCGCGCTGCGGTGCGGACTCGGATCGCCGTCGAGGTCGACCCGCAGACGGATGCCCGGTTGCGGCGGCCGGGTGTGGCTGCTCATGTCCTACGTCACCGCTCCTTCCCTTCGTACCGTCCGAGCAGGGCCTTTCGTGCGGTCTGAACAGGGTCTTCCGTGCCGTCAGAACAGGGTCTGCGGGCGTACCGCGTGCACGAGGTCCACGAGGTGTTCGTGGGTGGCGCCCGACTCCCGGTGCCGGGCCGCGAGTTGCCGGTACAGCGACTCCAGCCGCCGGCGCAGCTCGCGCTCCGCCGCGGTCAGGCGTCTGAGCCGGCGGGCGTCCAGCCGGCCGACGGGACCGGGCCGGTCGTTCAGCCGGTGCAGCGCGTCCAGTTGCCATTCGTGCAGCTCGGTACGGAGGCGCAGCGCCTCCTCCTCGGACAGGCTCGGCTCGCCGGCGCCCGGCCGGCGGCCCACCAGAGCGGGCAGTTCGGCCAGCGCCGCGTCCACCTCGGCGGGCGCGGGGAGCGAAGCGAGATGGGGGTCCCCCCGGACGGAGTCTGGGGGAGGATCGACGTCCCCGGGCAGCCGGGCCGCGCGGATGCGCAGGGAGGCGATCCGGGCGACGGTGTGGTCCAGGGTGCCGGGCCCCACCCGGCCCAGCACGTCGAGGGCCGACCGGCGGTCGCCCGCCCGCAGCGCGAGCCTGGCCAGGCCCAGGGCGGCGCCGCCGTGCGCGGGGTTGCGGGCGAACACCGCCTCGTACAGCTCCGCGGCGGTGGGCCCGGCCGTGTCGTCGTCGAGCTGTTCCCCGCAGTAGGCGAGGGCCAGCTTGGGGGCGTACTCGCCGGGCAGTTCGAGGTGGACCCGCATGAAGTGGTTCCTGGCCTCGGCGACCTGCTGCGGGTTGCCGTCGAGACCGGCGCTGCGCAGCGCGAGCAGGGCGCGGTGCCACTCCAGCCGCCACCGGCGTACGGCGGACGGCCCCGGGATGGAGTCCGCGGTGTCGAGTTCGGTCTGCGCCCGCTCCAGGTCGTCCCGGGTGTTCCGGTCCAGCAGGACCCGCACGTTGTGCAGGCAGATCTCCACCGAGCGCGGCTTCTCGTCCTCCTGGTCGAGGAGTTGCCCGGGGTCGTAGCCGCTGCTCACCTCGAACCGCGCGGTCTGCGGGTCGCCCGGATACCGCCTCGGCACCGGCAGACAGCCGGCGATCTCGGCGGGGGTGGGGGCGCCGAGGTCGAGGGCCGGGGCGACGGGCGGCCCGTACCGGTCGGGACGGGGCCGGGCCAGCCAGTGCTCGATGGCCGGCACCGTGCCGAGCCGGGCGCCGAGCAGCTGCGGGGACGGCCGGAAGTAGTCGGAGGGCTCGGGCGGGTCGCTCTTGCCGCGCAGGGCCCGGATCTCCCGCAGCGCGCCGCGCAGTTGGCCGGCCATCTCGCGGGCGTCGGCGAAACGCCGCCCGGGGTCGTCCCGGACGGCACGCTCGACGACCCGGCGGAAGGACTCCGCGCCGAGGCCGGGCGCCCGGTCCACCGCCCAGCCGGCGAGCTCCCGCAGGGTGACGCCGACGGTGTGCAGGTCGTGGGCGACGGAGGGCAGGCCCGAGAACGCGGTCTCGGGGGCCATGTACTCGGGGGTGACATGGGCGGGCGGCGTGCTCTGCCCCTCCTCGCGCATGCCGCCGAGGTCGATGACCTTGACGCCGTTTCCGTGGTGCACGACGTTCGAGGGCTTCATGTCCCCGTAGACGAAGACCCGTTCGCCGCCGTCGTGCAGATGCGCGAGGGCTTCGAGGATCTGGCAGCCGTACGCCGCGACGTGCTCGATGTCGAGGACCGACTCGCCCCGCCGGGTCTCCTCGACGACCTTGGCCAGGGTGCCGTCGCCGACGTCGTCCATGACGATGTGGCCGCCCGTGGTGGCACCGCCGGCGTCGCGCCGGGCGACGAAGTCGCGGATCTGGACGATGCGCGGGTGCCGGATGGCGACGAGGTTGCGGCGTTCGAGGTCGGCCAGCCGGGCGCCGTCGTGCTCGTACCGGTTGAGCAGCCCCTTGACGGCGACGACGTCACCGAGATGGGTGTCCTCGGCGAGGTAGACCCAGCCCTGGCCGCCGTGCGCGATGGGCCCCATGATCTCGTACTGGTCGCGCAGCAGTTCGCCCGCGGTGAGTTCGGGCTCGTACGAGTAGCGTGCGCCGCAGGCCGGGCAGTACCCCTTGATGGGCACCGGCCCCTCGGTGTACGGCGGGGCGAAGGTGATGCCGCAGTCGGCGGCCGAGCAGCCCATGCGGATGCGCAGCGGTGCCTCGGGACGGACGAGCCGGGCCTCGACGGGGCGGGCGGCGCGCCCGGGGAGCGCGAGGAGGCCGCGGGGGCCGAGGTCCCGCGGATCGTCGGGCAGGGCGGGCAGTCCGGCGTGCTGTTCGGCGCGGCCGCACAGGTCGCACCAGCCGGTGGGCAGGACGGTGCCGGCACAGGGGGAGCCGTCGAAGTTCCGGTGCGGGCAGCTGGTCATCCGGCTGTCGCCTGCCCTTGTGGCCCGGTCCGGGCGCGCCGCATCAACGGCCTCCCTGACGGTCCAGGTCGGCGCGCAGCGTCCTGATCAGCGCCCGCAGCCGGGCGAGTTGCTGCTGCGGGTCCGGTAACGCATTGATCCGGCGGCGCTCGGCCCGGCGCAGGTCGGCCGTCTCGGTGACGGGGCCGAGGGAGGCGCTGTCGACGACGTCACGGCGGACGGCGTTGCCCAACTCCGCGAGTTCCAGGCGGCCGAGCAGCGCGTCCGTGTGGCGGAGCAGCGCGGGCCGCAGCAGGTCGTCGCGGGCCGCGGTCCAGCCGGGGCCGCCCTCGTGCCGGAAGACGAGCAGCAGCCGGAAGCCCAACTCCCGCAGCCGAGCGAGGAGTTCGAGCAGCGGGCCCGGCCGGGGTTCCTCGTCGAGCCCGTCGACGACGACGGTCACGGGGCGAACCGGCCGAACGGGCCGCACAGGCCGCGCGGGCTGTCCGGGACCGAGGGCGGGAGCGGGTGAGGGCGCGAACGCGGCGACGCCCGGGGGGTGGCGCGCGGCGCCGAGCAGCCAGTCCCAGTGGGCGAGGTATTCGCCCACCGGGAACGAGATCCGGCCCAGGGCGTGGTCGGCGAGCTGCGGTCTGCTGTCGCCGCCGCGGTGGACGATGTCGGCGAGGTGCAGCAGATGACGCAGCGAACGGTCCTTGCCGCTGCCCGGGGGTACCACGGTGATCTTCACCGGGTCCTCGTCCGGGTCGCCGAACCACCGGGTCAGCCGCTCCCCGAACTCGTGGTCCCAGGCGTCCGGTCTGCTCAACTCCGCGACAAGAGGCGAGAGTTCGGCGATCCGGTCGACAGGTATCAGATACGAGAAGGCGAGCCGGTTGTCCTCGGGCAGCAGCTCGCCCAGGTCACCCCGCCAGCTGACGACGAGGCCGACCACAAGGGCCGGACGGTCGTCCCTCGGCTGGGTGCACACGGCGGCGCCGCTGAAGCCGGCGCGCACCACCTGCGCCTTGGTGACGGCGTCGAGCTGCACCCGTTCGCCGCTGGCACCGCTGATGCGGCCCCACAGGTTCATGCCGTCGTCGAAGCCCTCCGCGTAGCCGGTCGCGTACACCTCCGTGCCGGCTCCGATCCGGGGCTCCAGCCGGGCGGGACGGGCCCGGGGCCGCGGGCTCTCCAGCCGTAACACGGCGACGTCCTCGCCGTGTTCGGCCTCCGGGAGCCAGCCGCCCGGCGCGACACGCGCGGCCACCGGCTCCAGCGCGTTGTTCTCGGCGAACTCCAGCCACATCACGGCGTCCGGGTGACGCACCACGTGTGCGCAGGTCAGTGCCGTGTGCTGGTCGACGAGAACCCCGGCCCCGCAGACGGGACCGTGCGCGTCCCCGCGTCGCAGCCGGAGTCTCCAGTCCGCACGCAGTTCCCCCATGCTGTCTCACACTACGCGCGAGGCATGCTGCGTCCCTAGACTTGGGACCTGGTCGGATCGGTCAATCAACGGAAGCCGGCGGTGTGTTGCCATGGGGGATCCGGAACCGATCGGTCTCGCGGAGGCCATCGGCACGGTACGCGCGGAGTTGGCCAGGGCTCAGGCCGAAGGCGCCGAGAGCGACTGGCGGTTCAGTGTGGAGCAGGTCAGCCTCGAGTTCTCGGTGCAGTTCCACCGGGCCGGCGAGGGCGGGGCGGGGCTGCGCCTGGGCGTGGTCGAGGCCCGGCTGGGCGGCTCGGTGAGCCATGACTCCACGCATCGCATCCAGGTCGACCTCAAGCCGCTGCCCCGCCCCGACGGCCGCCACCACGAGGTGAGCCGCGAGGACGACGGCCTGCTCGGCCGGGGCTAGCCGGGGTCGGCCGGGTCGGCCGGATCCTCCGGGATGGGGAGAGCTCGCGCGGGGACACCCCCGTCGACCCCGCGCGAGCTTGTCCGGGAGTCGCCGCGGTCAGAAACCGCGGGAGTGGTCGGAGCCGGAGCCAGTTGTGGTGCCGGGAAGCGGCGTGGTCGGTGCGCGCCCCATCTTGGTCGGTCGGCTGCCCAACCGGCTATGGATAAAGGCCAGTTGGGACATCGAGGGACGATCCCGGTGCTGACCTGGCGAGACGTCGTGTGGGACGACGGGGCGGCGGGATGTGCGGATATCGTGAAGGCGGGACGGGGGCTGGACGGGTGTGCAACGGCGTACGCGAAGGGTTGGGGCATGCCGCGATGGAAGCCGCTGCCCGAGTCGATGGATCCCCGGATCCGCCGACTCGTGGTCGAGCTGCGCCGGTTGAAGGACCACAGCGGGCTGAGCATGGCCGCGTTGGCGTCCAGGACGGGGTTCAGCAAGTCGTCCTGGGAGCGCTATCTCAACGGCAGGGTGACCCCGCCCCGCAACGCCGTCCAGACCATGGCCGACGCGTGCGGTGGCGACCGGATCGGCCTGGCGGCACTGTGGGAGGTGGCCACCTCCGCCACCGCGCCGGATCCCGCGGCGCACGCTCCGCAGGAGCCGGAACAGCCGGAGCCTCTCCGGGCGGCGCCTGTGGAGCAGCCCCGGGAGTCCCGGGAGCCACCGGCCCCGGGCGAGCGGACGGACACCGGGAGACCGGACGGCGGCCGGACTCCGCGCCGCGGACGGCCGGTCGCGAAGGTGGCCGGAGTGGCCGTGGTGGTGGCGGCCCTCGCCGTACTGGCGGCGGTGGTCGTGGCGATCACCTGGCCCGGGTCGCCGTCGGCTCAGCCGGCCACGGCCGCCGCGACCACGAAGGTGCCGACCTCCACCTACTCCGCCGAGACGTTCCCCTGCTACTTCACCCTGCGCCGCGGCCTGTTGTACGCCGGGCACAGCACCACCCTCACCGACACCTACCACGTCGGCATCACCGTCGAGGCGGTGGCCGAGGTGCAGTGCCTGGTCAGACGGCACGGCTTCGACCCGAAGGGGATCGACGGCTCGTTCGGACCCAACACCAGGGCCGCGGTCCAGCGGTTCCAGCGGTCCCGCGGACTCGCCGCCGACGGCATCGTGGGCTCCATGACCTGGCGCGAGCTCAGGAAGCCGGGTGACTGAGGGCGCCCGGCCGGACCCGGGCCGTACGCCGCGGGCGGCCACCGCACCCGAGGTCCGCCACCTGGTGGAGCGGCTGCGGGAGGCGAGGGAGGGCACCGGCCTGAGCTTTGCCGCGCTCGCGGCCAGGACCGCGTACAGCAAGTCGTCCTGGGAGCGGTATCTCAACGGCAAGACGCTTCCGCCCCGGGATGCGGTGGAGACGCTGGCGAAGCTGAGCGGCGCGGATCCCGCACGGCTGCTGGCGCTGTGGCAGCTCGCCGACCGCGCTTGGAGCGGACGCGACGCCCGCGCCACCGGTCCGTCGACCGCCGACCCGTCGACCGCCGGTCCGTCGACCGCCGACCCGTCGACCGCCGACCCGTCGACCACCGGTCCGTCGACCACAGCCTGGGCGACCAGCGCCCCCTCGACCACCGACCGTTCCGAAGCGGTGCCGCCGGGCGCGGACGCGTCGGAAGAGCCGAGGGCGGAGACGGTGGCCGCGGACCGGCCCCCTGCTCCTCGGAAGCCGCGCCGCGCCGTCCTCCTCGTGGCGGCCGGGACCCTGCTGGCCATCGCCCTCAGTGTGGGCGCCGTGGCATGGACGTACGGCGGCCGGCACCGCGAACCCGTGTCGGGGCCCACCAGCGGTACCTGCCGGGGGGCGACTTGCACGGACCGCGACGCCGAACAGCAGGACACGGACTGTTGGACGGACGCGGCAACCCGGGCACGGCGGGAGATCGCCGGGCGGACCGTGGAACTGCGCTTCAGCCCGACGTGCCGGGCGGCCTGGGGCCGGGTCACGGAGCCGCGCGGCGGGGACCGGGTGCGGGTCGACACCACCGGCGGGCGGCACCAGTCACGGATGGTCCTCGTCCCCGGCCGGTACCTCTACACCCTGATGATCGGCGTCGCCCGCCCGTCCGAGGTACGGGCCTGCGTCGAACTGCCCGACGGCTCGGCCGCCTGCACCGGCTGGGGGCACTGACCCGCGGGTGATCGTCTCCTCCGGATGCGCGGAACGTGGACGACGTCGGCGCCCGGCAGCGAGGGCTCCTCGAACGCCCCTTTGCCGATTTGCCGATTTGCCGACGAGGAAGGCAACGGGGCTACGGCCTGCGGTTCTCCAGGCCGGCGAGGAATTCCTCGACCAGGGCGGGCGCGCGTTTGCGGACGAGAGCGGGCACGAGCAGGGCCCAGCCGTAGAGCGGCCCGACGACGCCCTCGAAGTAGCCGATGGCGTCGACCGACGGTTCACCGCGGGCGGCGGCGCGTTCGAACATGACCCGTGCGCCGCCGGTGCCCTCGAGGAGCGCGCGTTGGCCGGAGTCGTCGTCGCCGGTGCCGTTCCCGGCGATGATCAGGGCCCGCAGCAGGAAGCGCCGGTTCTCCCCGGTCAGGTCGTTGACCAGGATCTCCGAGTGCGCGCGGATGTCTCCGGCCAGGGTTCCGGTGTCGGGCAGGGGGGACCGCTCCGACACGGTGGCGTCGGCGAGATCGCCGACCAGATTCTCCAGGGAACCCCAACGCCGGTAGACCGTGGTGGGGTTGACCCCGGCGCGCTCGGCGATCCGCGCCATGGTGATGCGGCTCCAGTCGGGCTCGCGCAGGAGCTCGGTGGCCGCCTCGAAGACCGCTGCCCGGACCCGCGCCGAACGCCCGCCAGGGCGGCTGGCCGCCGCCTGCCGTTCGGGTTGCCCTGGTTCGTCCGTCGGCAGAGACACCAGTCCTCCAAAAGCTTAGGCATCTGCTTTAGTGGTCACTAGGGTTGCCGCCAAGTGATCCACGAGAGAGAGGCCCGGCGTGACAGACGACCCGGGCGTCGTCATCACGGCGACGCTAACACCGGGTGCCACCAGGCCGATCGGACCGCGACCCCCGGGGCGTGCGCCGGGTCTCGAGGCGCAGGTCCGGGACCGCACCGGCCCGCCTCCGCAGGCGGGCGTCATGAGGGCGGGCGGCGTCACCCGGGGCCGCCGGGCGCTGCGGCGCCTGCTGGCGGGGGTGCTGGCGGTGGTCACCGGCATGGTGGGCGGGTGGCGCTGAACCAGCTGTCGGTGCAGCCGGGCGCGGCGCTGATGGCGGCGACCTTCGACCAGGGCACGCTGGTGACGCCCCCGGCGGGCTTCGCCGCGACCGCACGGACCGTGACCGAGACCCGGGTGCCCGTCGCGGTCGGGGACGCCCCCGCTGCGCATCTGGACGTGTTCGAGCCGAAGGGCACTGCCGCCGCGCCGCGCCCGGTGATCCTGTGGGTGCACGGCGGCGGGTTCGTCACCGGTTCCGCCGCGAGAGTGGCCGACTACGCCATCATGCTCGCCCACGCGGGCTACACCGTGGCGAGCCTCGACTACAGCCTCGCGCCCGGCTCCCGGTACCCCGTCCCGGTGCGGCAGGCCGACGCGGCCCTGCGGTACCCGCACACCGACGCCGCACGGTACGGCGGCGACCCGGCCCGGATCGTCCTCGGCGGAGACTCCGCCGGGGCCCAGATCGCCGGTCAGCTGGCCGCCGTACAGACCGACCCGTCCCTGGCCCGCTCGTTGGGGCTCACGGCCGCGGTACCGGCGAGCGCGCTGCGCGGCGTCGTCCTGTTCTGCGGCATCTACGACATGCGCACTGTGGGCGCGTCCGACTTCCCCGCGTTGCGCACCTTCCTGTGGCCGTACACCGGCTCCCGCGACTGGACGTCCTATCCGGAGATCGACCAGCTGTCGACCGTCCGGCACGTCACCGCGCAGTACCCGCCGACCTCGCCACCGCCACCGCCACCGACACCAAAGGCTGACCCGTGTCCCCCTTGTCCGAACGGTACGACTCCCCACCCCCGCGTCACTCCGGCCGCGCCGCGCGTGTGGCGTGGCGGGCCGGCTGGGGCCTGCTCGCCCTGGTCAGCATGGCCGTCACGTACGTGGCTCTGGTGTACCGCGGGCAGTGAACGCTCCGCCGGCAAGCGCGTCCTGTCGCGGCCGACTCCCTTGACTCTCAAGCCGCTTGAGATCCCATAGTGAAGGGCATGAAGGAGCTCTACTCCATCGGGGACGTCGCGCGCCGCACCGGTCTGAGCGTGAGCGCGATCAGGTTCTACGCCGACGAGGACGTCGTCGTGCCCACCGGCCTCACCGAAGGCGGCTTCCGGCGGTACGACGTGCACGCCATCGCCAGGCTCGAACTCGTGCGCACTCTGCGCGACCTGGGTGCCGGCCTGGACGACATCCGCCGGGTGCTGGCCGAGGAGACCACCCTGCACGACCTGGCCGTCACGCATCTGCGGCTGGTCGAGGACCAGTTGAGGCAGTTCCGGGCGCGCCGTGCCGTGCTGCGGGCCGTCGTGCGGCAGCACACCACGACAGAAAAGGTCAGGCTGATGCATCAGCTCGTGTCGATGTCCGACGACGACCGTGACCGGCTCGTCGACCAGTTCTGGGACTTCGTGACCGACGGCCTGGACGTCCGTCCCAGCTACGTCGAGCGCCTGCACAACCTGCGACCGCACCTGCCCGAGGAGCCGTCGACCGAGCAGCTGGAAGCCTGGATCGAACTCGCCGAGATCGTCCAGGACGAGGAGTTCCGCACCGAGCTGCGGGACTTCTTCCACCGCACATTCGGCACCGAGCAGGGCAGACTGATGGCTTCGCCGGAGATGACGGCCCGCGTCGAGCGGCACCGGAAGCTTCTCCTGGAGGCACGGGCCTCCCAGCAGGCCGGCGTGCCCGCGACTTCACCGCAGGCCCGGGACATCGCCGAGCGGGTGGCCGCCGACTCGGCCGAGTTGGTCGCCGCCATGACCGGGGAACACGACATCGACAAGGCGCGGCGCGGCATCGCCGAGTTCGACCGGAACGGCAGGGCGGCGCAGTGGCGGGCCAGGGCGACCGGCCTGAAGCTGCTGACCAGGTACCACTCCCTGGTGGCGACAATCAACGGTACGCCCGGACCGGACCCCGACACGGGCCGGGCGGCGGCGATCCGGGGGTGGCTGGCCGCAGCCCTGCGCCAGGACGCGGAGTGAACGCGAGCAACCTGCGGAAGCCTGGGCCGGAGGCCGAGGGATCCCGAGGGCAATGGAAGCCGACGAGTTGGCCTTCGGCTTCGGCGGCGAGAAGGACCACGCTTGAGGCGAGAGCGGCTGCGGCGGCGGGCCGGGCTTCGCCGACTCCGCCAAGGCCGTCAACGCGGCTGCGGGTTCCCCCGCTGGTCGCCCGGCTGCTCCAAGGCGGCCTCGTAGGCGTGCAGGGCGCTGATGACCGTGGCGCGCTCCGCGGGGTCGAGACCGCGCATGACGCTCTTCCAGGCAGAGGCGCTGCCGGAGAGCCATTGCCCGATCGCCGCGGCATAGGCGGGGGCGATGGCGACGATGCGACGGCGGCGGTCGGCGGGATCGGCGGTGCGCTGCAGGACGCCCAGCCGTGACAGCTCGCTCACCATGAGGCTCACGGTCGTCGGGGCCACCTCCAGCCGGGCGGCCAGTTCGTTGACGCTGGTGGCGCCGTCGTACTCCAGGTGGGCCAGCAGCGCGAGATGCCGCGGCGCCAGGTCCAGGCCCTGGAGCGCCGGAGGGATGGGCAGGCGCTTGGCGCGGCCGACGAGCCGTGGCATGAGCAACAGCAGGGTACGGACGGCCTCGTCGACGGCTGGACCGTCCGATTCCGTGGACATCGGCGACCTCTTCCAGATACCTTTAAACTCAAAGGCTTTGGATTCAAAGGGAACGAGGTCCACTATGCCGCACCTGACGGTCCACCTTCCAGAGAACAGGCTGACCGGCAAGGAACCCGCGCTCGTCGCCGCACTGACCGACGCGATCGTCGACGTCTACGGCGAATGGGCCCGTGACCTCGTCAGCGTCCGCCTGTCCGGAGTCCCCGCAGGCCGTTTCGCACAGGGCGGCAGGGCCGTGGATACCATCGCCTCGGTGGTCCTGGGCGTCCGCGCCGGCGTCTTCGACCGCCCCGACGCCGCCCAGATCACCGCACGCCTCGGCACCGCGCTCACCGACGCGATCACACGCGTGGTCGGCGATGACCTCCGCACCGGCACCATGGTCGAACTCGTGGCCTCACCACCGCAACGAACCTTCGTCGGCGGCGCCCTCGCCGTGTGAGCCCCCTCATCCGGGCCACCCGGACGTTCACAGATGACGTAGCGGCCGATCATGCTGCCCTACTGCTAGGTGTGACCGCCGCCGCTGGGTCCGTGCAGGGTGAGGTCGTCGGCGTAGTAGTCGCCCTGTGCGTACCAGCCGTGCACGTAGATCGTCGCGCGGGTCTGGGAGGTGCCGGTGGTGAAGGAGACGGTCAGTAGGCCGTATTGGGAAGGGGAGTTGGTCCAGGTGGATGCGCCGCCGTTCACGCCGAGGTAGACGTAGGAGCCGCGGACCCAGCCGCTGAGTGAGTACGTGGTGTTCGGCCGTACGGTGACGGTCTGGTCGCATTGCGCGGTGTCGCTTGAACTCACCTTTCCCTGAAGGGCTTTGGAGCCCCCATGGACAGGGGAGGAGACGATCGAGCCCGGGTTGCCGGCGCAGCTCCATGGTGAGAGGCCGCCCGACTCGAAGCCGGGGTTGGTCAGCAGGCCGGCCGCCTCGTCCGCGCCCGGGGCCGCCGACGTAGGGGTCGCTGACGTCGGGTCGGCCGGTGTCGGGGAAGCCGACGCGCTCGCCGAGGGAACGGTCGGGGCGGCCTCGGTGGGACCGGGGATCAGGAGAGAGCAGCCGAAGCCGACGACGGCCGCCGCGGCGATCGCGATCACCACGGCCGCCCGGCGCTGCCCGGGCCCCAGGCGCGGGCTGTCCACGGGACGCGACGGGCGGGTGCCGCCCTTGGGTGCGGGGAGCTCCTCCGTCCTGCCGCCGGGGACAGGCGGGAGTTCTTCCGTCTCGCCGTCGGCCGGGGCGTGCGGGACGCGTGCGGGTGCGGCTGTGTGGCCGCGGTAGTCCTCGTCCTGGCGTATGTCGTCGAGCAGTTGGGCCAGCGCGTCGGTGTTGCGCATGCGCAACACGCGGATGGGCTCCAGCGCGGTGCAGTCGTCCGGTGCGTCGGACGCGGGCGGTGTGGACACGGTGCTCTCCTTCCGTCCCGTGGCAGAGACCGGAACTGTGCCTGCGGAGTTCATACGCAACGCCCGCCCCGGAGGTTCAGCCGGCACCGCACCCGGGGAAACCACGCCCGACGCCCGTCAGGTCAGGAACAGCACGCACCCCGTGCCGCGCCGGCACGGTCCGCCCCCCGACGAAGTTGTGCTGCGCGCCCCGGACCGGCCGGCGGCCCCGCCCCGACTTCGGGCGGGGCCGCCGGCGTGGGGTCAGCAGGCTATGACGTACCAGACCGGCGTCCAGTCGACCGTGCGCGATTCGTACGCCTTCGACGTGAACAGGAGGTTGTGGTTCTTGCCGTAGAACTTCGCCACGGTGCCCGGCGTCTGGTTGTTGATGAGGGGCCCGGAGCCGATCAGGTTGGGCAGCTGGAACTCGAAGTTGCAGTCGTAGTACTGGAACCAGCTGCCGTTGGCGGCCTGCCCGCACACGTACTCGTACGGGCAGGTCAGCTGAGCCGTCGCCGGGCTGGACGACGCGGCGGAGGCCGAGGTGGCCCCGATCAGCGATCCGCCCACCAGGGCAGCCGTGGCGAGTAAGGTCGCGGCCGACTTGCGCAGTGACATGAGTTTCCCCCTTGAAGTGTTCGGTCGGTGGGCCACGGTCCGCGGCCCTTCACCAGGGTGGGCTGCGGGGCGCCGGGGAAGCCAGGTGTTTCAGTGAGCGCCGAAAACCTCAGGTCGGACCCTTGCCGCCGGGCAGGCGACCGCTGAGCAGGGCGGTGCCGAGCGGGGTGAGGCTGTGCAGGACCTGGTTGCCGGTGCGGTGGCTGCGCACCAGGTTGGCGGCGGCGAGCGCGTGCACGTGCTGGCTCGCCGAGGCCGGTGACACGCACAGCAGGCGGGCGAGTTCCCCCGTGGTGGCCGTGTCGCCCAGCGCGGTCAGGACGCGGGCACGGGTGTGGCCCAGCAGGGTGGGCAGGGCTTGCCGGCCGGCCTCGCCCGGGCCCGGAGCGCCGTGGTCGACGGGATAGACCAGGACGGGCTCCAGCTCCGGGTCGACCAACGAGATCGGGGTGGGCCAGCAGAAGTACGACGGAACGAGCCGCAGTCCGCGCCCGGCGAGGCGGAGGTCGCGGTCGACCGGATACTCGACGTACAGCACCGGGGGCTCCCAGCGGGCGAAGGGGCCCAGGGAGCCGAGCAGCCCGTGGACCCCGCTGTCCCGCAGTCTCCGGGCGCGCCGGACGCGGTCCGCCTCGGCCAGGGCGGTGGCTTCCGGCCAGTCCACAGCGGTGACCACCCCGTGCACCGCGCGGATGGCGTCGGTCAGATCGGCCATCCGGGTCCGGTCACCGGCCGCGAGGTCCCGCAGCCAGAGCGGCGTACGCCTGCCCTGGGCTCTGCTGTCCGCCAGCCGCCGCAGTTCGAACCGCAACCGTTCGCGCGGGGTACCCCGGACCGCGTCGAGCCCGATGTCGAGTCCGTCGGCCGCCGCGCCCGGGTTCAGAAAGTCCGGGAAGGCACCGGTACTGGGCACCAGCACCGCCAGCAGCCGTACTGCTCCCTCCAGTTGCCGTTGCCCGACCAGAGCGCGGGCCTGTCGCCGCCAGGGCCGGAAGACACGTGCGCCCCGCCCCGGACGGATCAGTTGCTGAAGGCCGAGCACGGTCTCCCACAAGGGATCGAGCTCCTTGGCCACCTGGACCTGAGCCAGGTCGTCAGCGGTGAAGTGAACGCGTAACACAACTCTGTCCCCCACAGATGCGATGTGCGCGGTCCTCGCGACATCAGACTGCCACCCGAGGCGCCCGGCGACGTCCGGGACACCGAGGGCGGGATGCATATCAGGACACGGCGGACAGGAGGCGTCGACTGAGGTGGGCGCCCGCCATGGGTGCCGTCGGTCTCCGACCTTCGTGAGCCGACCTTCTCGAACCTGGGAGCGGGGGTGGTCGGGACAGCGTTCCCGTCCCCTGGGCGACCAGGTGCGCGCAGATCGTCGCAGTGGGGCTCAGGGAACGGGGGTTGGCGCTGCTGGAAGGCCCCGCCCGCGACGCCGGCAGCATGGCCGAGGTGCGTACGGCCGCCCTCGCCCTCGCAGCCGTGGAAGCGCAGGGCACAGAGGACGGCGCGGGCCAAGTGGCTGCTCTCTGCCGTGACATCGCGGCCGGAGTCACCGCCCTGCAAGACCGTGCCGAGGGCCTCGCACCACCGGGCGAAGCCCTGATGCTGCTGCGACTCTGACAGATCCGCGCAGATCCGCGCAGCCGCCCGAACCGATGGCGAGCCTCTTCCGGCCCGACCGCAGTCCGCCGCCTTGTCCGGGCGACGCCCCCAGCGTCGTGCAAGCCGCCGCACCCTCCCCTGCCCCGCGTCACCGCAGGTCGGACGGAGTGCGGCGGCACCCGCGCATCAGATGTCGCGGAAGATCTCGATCTGCGCCCCGATGGTGTTGAGGCGTTCGGCGAGGTCCTCGTAACCGCGGTTGATGACGTACACGTTGCGCAGGACCGACGTGCCCTCGGCCGCCATCATCGCCAGCAGGACGACGACCGCGGGGCGCAGGGCCGGCGGGCACATCATCTCGGCGGCGCGCCAGCGGGTCGGGCCCTCGACCAGGACCCGGTGCGGGTCGAGGAGCTGGAGGCGGCCGCCGAGGCGGTTGAGGTCGGTGAGGTAGATCGCGCGGTTGTCGTAGACCCAGTCGTGGATGAGGGTCTTGCCCTGGGCGACCGCCGCGATGGCGGCGAAGAACGGGACGTTGTCGATGTTCAGGCCGGGGAAGGGCATGGGGTGGATCTTGTCGATCGGCGCCTCCAGCTTGGAGGGGCGGACCGTGAGGTCGATCAGGCGGGTGCGGCCGTTGTCCGCGGAGTACTCGGGGCTGCGGTCGTGGTCGAGGCCCATCTCCTCCAGGACCGCGAGCTCGATCTCCAGGAACTCGATGGGGACGCGGCGGACCGTCAGTTCCGACTCGGTGACGACGGCCGCGGCCAGCAGGCTCATCGCCTCGACCGGGTCCTCGGAGGGGGAGTAGTCCACGTCGACGTCGATGGTGGGGACGCCGTGCACGGTCAGAGTGGTGGTGCCGATGCCCTCGACCTTGACGCCGAGCGCCTCCAGGAAGAAGCAGAGGTCCTGGACCATGTAGTTGGAGGAGGCGTTGCGGATGACCGTCACGCCGTCGTGGCGGGCCGCGGCCAGCAGGGCGTTCTCGGTCACCGTGTCGCCGCGCTCGGTCAGGACGATCGGACGGTCCGGGCGGATCGAACGGTCGACCTGCGCGTGGTACTGCCCCTCGGTCGCCGCGATGTCCAGACCGAACCGGCGCAGCGCGATCATGTGCGGCTCGATGGTCCGCGTGCCCAGGTCGCAGCCGCCGGCGTACGGCAGCTTGAAGTGGTCCATGCGGTGCAGCAGCGGGCCGAAGAACATGATGATCGAGCGGGTGCGTACGGCGGCCTCGGCGTCGATCGACGCCATGTCGAGGTCGGCGGGCGGCACCAGCTCCAGGTCGACCCCGTCGTTGATCCAGCGGGTGCGCACGCCGATGGAGTTGAGCACCTCCAGCAGGCGGTACACCTCCTCGATGCGGGCCACCCGGCGCAGCACCGTGCGCCCCTTGTTGAGCAGTGAGGCGCACAGCAGGGCCACACACGCGTTCTTGCTGGTCTTCACGTCGATCGCGCCGGACAGCCGGCGGCCGCCGACCACCCGCAGATGCATCGGGCCCGCGTAGCCCAGTGAGACGATCTCGCTGTCCAGGGCCTCACCGATTCGAGCGATCATCTCAAGGCTGATGTTTTGGTTGCCGCGCTCGATGCGGTTGACAGCGCTCTGACTGGTGCCGAGCGCCTCCGCGAGCTGTGTCTGTGTCCAGCCACGGTGCTGCCGGGCGTCACGGATGAGCTTGCCGATGCGTACGAGGTAGTCGTCTGCCATGGGGCCGAGGTTATCTCAGATATGAGATGGCGCCCGTTGGGGGGTCCGTTCGGGTGATGACCTGTCAACGAGCCTCGCTGTTCGGCCCGTCGACCATCGTTCCGATGCGCGCGAGGGTGGGGTGCGGCCGGGGATTGCCGGCGACGCCTCTCGAACAGAAATCGGCGGCAACCCCGGCCGCAGCGAACCGGAAATCCGATTCCGTTGCAGATGAGGGACGCCAGGGGAATTTCCCGGACCTCCGACTTGAACGCCGTTGGAATTCCTGACCAAGCGTTGAGAGCCGTCTCGAGGTGCCTTCTCAAGGGCCGGCTGGGCGACTTCTCCCGGCCCGCGAGGAAGTGCGCATGACCGGCCACGGAGCGGATCTCGCCATCCGCCTTCCGGAACGACTCCAGCTCTCCGGTCATACCCGTCCCGAAATTCTCCAGGGGCACCGCGAATGGATTCCGTACTCGTCGCCGGACGCCGTGAATTGACGGGCGCCCGCGCGGGCCGGTTCAGGGCCGCCGCCGAAATGGCGGAGGGGATGCGGAAATCCTGTCCGCTGTCGGTGGGTGCGGTCACCGAGGTCGCCATCGGCATCGGCGTGCTGTCCGCCGACCGGGTGGGCCGGAGCCTGAACCGCATGCTCGACGAGGGCAGTGAGGGTGCCGCGGGCGAGAGGCCCGACTTGACACGCTCTGGCATGGTTTCCGACACGCCGGCGATCCGCCTTGTGGGTTCCCTGCGCCCGCGTCCGGAGCCGGACGGCGGCGCTCGGGCCGGGCGTTCCTGGACCCCGCGACCGTCACCGGCGCCGGGCCCTGGTGGTGCGGCGCCACCCGAAGGGGCCCGGCAGATCCATCGAGGTAGTACGGCGTCCGGTGCTGCTTCGCGTGTGGTGCGGCCCGTGCCGGCCGCCGGTGGTGATGGACCAGGAGTGCCGGTTGATGTTCAGGCGTACGCCCGGCAGGATCCGGAAACTCTTGCGGAACGTGAGGGCCATGGGGGCTCCTTCCACATCGCTGTGAGGCTTGCCGCTCCACCGTCGGCTACCCCGGCACGGCGCTCTCAGGCCACCCGGAGACCCCCTTCCCGGCGCGACGCAGCGGGTCCGGGCATGACCAACCCGCGCCCGTGTACTAGAGTTATCTCGACATCGAGATATCTGCCTAGGCGCACCGTAGCCGCCACCCCGGTAAGGCATGCCTAACTTAGCCTGACCTTACTGGATCGGCCAAGTCGGCGTGGCGGCACGATTGACGGTGGTACGCGCACATCAATGAAGGAGACTGTCGTGTCGGCGAACAGCTTCGACGCCCGCAGCACGTTGCAGGTGGGCGACGAGTCGTACGAGATCTTCCGGCTGGACAAGGTGGAAGGCTCGGCTCGCCTTCCGTACAGCCTGAAGGTGCTGCTGGAGAACCTGCTTCGCACGGAGGACGGCGCGAACATCACCGCCGACCACATCCGCGCCCTCGGCGGGTGGGACTCGCAGGCCCAGCCCAGCCAGGAGATCCAGTTCACGCCGGCCCGCGTGATCATGCAGGACTTCACCGGCGTGCCCTGTGTCGTGGACCTCGCCACCATGCGCGAGGCCGTCAAGGAGCTCGGCGGCGACCCGGCGAAGATCAACCCGCTGGCCCCGGCCGAGCTGGTCATCGACCACTCCGTCATCGCCGACAAGTTCGGCACCAACGACGCCTTCAAGCAGAACGTCGAGCTGGAGTACGGCCGCAACAAGGAGCGCTACCAGTTCCTGCGCTGGGGCCAGACCGCGTTCGACGAGTTCAAGGTCGTCCCCCCGGGCACCGGCATCGTCCACCAGGTGAACATCGAGCACCTGGCCCGCACGGTCATGGTGCGGGGCGGCCAGGCCTACCCCGACACCCTGGTCGGCACCGACTCGCACACCACCATGGTCAACGGTCTCGGCGTCCTCGGCTGGGGCGTCGGCGGCATCGAGGCCGAGGCCGCCATGCTCGGCCAGCCGGTCTCGATGCTCATCCCGCGCGTCGTCGGCTTCAAGCTGACCGGTGAGCTCACCCCCGGCACCACCGCCACCGACCTCGTGCTGACCATCACCGAGATGCTGCGCAAGCACGGTGTCGTCGGCAAGTTCGTCGAGTTCTACGGCGAGGGTGTGGCCGCCACCTCCCTGGCCAACCGCGCCACCATCGGCAACATGTCGCCGGAGTTCGGCTCCACCGCCGCGATCTTCCCGATCGACGGCGAGACCCTGAACTACCTCAAGCTCACCGGCCGCTCCGAGCAGCAGGTCGCGCTCGTCGAGGCGTACGCCAAGGAGCAGGGCCTCTGGCTCGACCCGGCCGCCGAGCCCGACTTCTCCGAGAAGCTGGAGCTCGACCTCTCCACGGTCGTCCCCTCCATCGCCGGCCCGAAGCGCCCGCAGGACCGTATCGTCCTCGCGAACGCCGCCGAGCAGTTCAAGAGCGACGTGCGCAACTACGTCGCCGACGACGACGAGGCGGGCAAGGAGTCCTTCCCGGCCTCCGACTCCCCGGCGACCGCCAACGGCGTCCCGACCAACCCGGTCACGGTCACGGCCCCCGACGGCTCGACCTACGAGATCGACCACGGTGCGGTGACGGTCGCGGCCATCACCTCCTGCACCAACACCTCGAACCCGTACGTCATGGTCGCCGCCGCGCTCGTCGCGAAGAAGGCCGTGGAGAAGGGCCTGACCCGCAAGCCGTGGGTCAAGACCACGCTCGCCCCGGGCTCCAAGGTCGTCACCGACTACTTCGACAAGGCGGGGCTGACCCCCTACCTCGACAAGGTCGGCTTCAACCTGGTCGGCTACGGCTGCACCACGTGCATCGGCAACTCCGGCCCGCTGCCGGACGAGGTCTCCAAGGCCGTCAACGACCACGACCTCGCGGTCACCTCGGTCCTCTCCGGCAACCGGAACTTCGAGGGCCGTATCAACCCCGACGTCAAGATGAACTACCTGGCCTCCCCGCCGCTGGTCGTCGCCTACGCCATCGCGGGCTCCATGAAGGTGGACATCACCCGCGACGCGCTCGGCACCGACCAGGACGGCAAGCCGGTCTTCCTGTCCGACATCTGGCCGACCGAGGCCGAGGTCAACCACGTCGTCGCGAACGCCATCGGCGAGGACATGTTCAACAAGTCCTACCAGGACGTCTTCGCGGGCGACGCCCAGTGGCAGGCGCTGCCGATCCCCGAGGGCGACACCTTCGAGTGGGACCCGCAGTCGACGTACGTCCGCAAGCCCCCCTACTTCGAGGGCATGACGATGGAGACCACCCCGGTCTCGGACATCGCCGGCGCCCGCGTCCTCGCCAAGCTGGGCGACTCGGTCACCACCGACCACATCTCCCCGGCCGGTGCGATCAAGGCCGACACCCCCGGAGGCAAGTACCTCACGGAGCACGGCGTCGAGCGCCGTGACTTCAACAGCTACGGCTCGCGCCGCGGCAACCACGAGGTCATGATCCGCGGTACGTTCGCCAACATCCGCCTGCGCAACCAGATCGCGCCGGGCACCGAGGGCGGCTACACCCGCGACTTCACGCAGGACGGCGCCCCCGTCTCCTTCATCTACGACGCCTCGCGCAACTACATCGAGCAGGGCATCCCGCTGGTCATCCTGGCCGGCAAGGAGTACGGCTCCGGCTCGTCCCGCGACTGGGCCGCCAAGGGCACCGCGCTGCTCGGCGTCAAGGCCGTCGTCGCCGAGTCGTACGAGCGCATCCACCGCTCGAACCTGATCGGCATGGGCGTGCTGCCGCTCCAGTTCCCGGAGGGCGCCACCGCCGAGTCCCTCGGCCTGACCGGCGAGGAGACCTTCTCCTTCACCGGTGTCGAGGAGCTCAACAACGGCACCACCCCGCGCACGGTCAAGGTCACCACCGACACCGGCGTCGAGTTCGACGCGGTCGTCCGGATCGACACCCCCGGCGAGGCCGACTACTACCGCAACGGCGGCATCATGCAGTACGTGCTGCGCAACCTGATCCGCAAGTAAGCGGCACGGGCCGGTAAGGGCCGCGTCCCCGGTCACCGGGGACGCGGCCCTTCGCGTTCCCGGCCGGCCCCGTTGTCCGCACGTGACATCGCCCAGGCTCAGTCGGAACACAGGGTTCCCTCAGCGAACCGGCACAGACTTGCGACATGTCTGCCACCGCAGGGTCCCGAACCGGCCGCGTCCGCGTCCTGATCGTCGACGACGAGCCCGGCCTCACCGAGCTGCTCTCCGCCGCCGTCGCGGACGCGGGCTGGCGGCCCTACCCCGCGCTCGACGGGCAGACGGCCCTGCGGCTGGCCCGCGGCTGCGCCCCGCACGCGGTGGTGCTCGACGGCATGCTGCCCGACCTCGACGGCCTCCAGGTACTGCGCAGACTCCGCTACGAGATGCCGAGGCTGCCCGTCCTGATGCTCACCGCCCGCGACGCCATCGAACACCGTATCGACGGCCTGGAGGCCGGGGCCGACGACTACGTCACCAAGCCCTTCTCCCTGGAGGAGGTCGTGCTGCGGCTGCGCGGACTCCTGCGCCGGGCCGGCACCGAACGGCCGCCCCCCGACGACTCGGTACGCGTCCTCGGCGACCTCGTACTGACCGGCGAGTCCCGCGAGGTGCAGCGGGCCGGCGCCCCGATCAGACTCACCGCCAAGGAGTTCGACCTGCTCAGCCTGCTCCTGGACCATCCCCGCCAGGTGCTCAGCAAGGCCCAGATCCTCGACCACGTCTGGAGTACCTCCTTCGACGGCGGCGGCAACCTCGTCGAGGTCTACATCTCCAGCCTCCGCCGCAAGATCGACCGGGGCCGGGCGCCGATGATCCACACCGTCCGCGGGATGGGCTACGTCGTACGACCCGTGGAGGACGGCAGATGACCCCCAGGCTGCGGAGCCGGTCGCTGCGCACGCGGCTGCTCGTCTTCATCACCGCCGTCCTCGTCTGCGTGTGCGCCGCGATGGCCCTGACCACCGTCTTCGCCCAACGCGCCTATCTGCTGGGCAACCTGGACGACCGGGTGAGCGACGCCGCCGAGCGCGGTGTGGGCGGTGCCGCCCTGCACCCGGGGCTCACCCATGACCTGACCTTCCTCAACGAGACCGGCCAGCCGGCCGGCCTGCTCGCCGCCCGCCTCGACGCCAAGGGGAACATCATCAGCGCGGCCGTCGTCGGCCACGACGCGCCCCCGCGCTCCCTCACCACCGCCCAGACCGCCGCCCTCAAGGGCATCGGACCGGACGGCTCGACCCACACCCGCGCGGTCCCCGGCCTGGGTACCTACCGCGTCACCGCCATCGACGCCAGCGGCATCCGGGTCCTCGCCGGGCTCCCCATGGACGACGTGCTGGACACCATCAGCGGCCTGGTCGAGATCGAGGCCGGCGCGGCGGCGGTCGGCCTCACCGCCGCGGGCTGCGTCTGCGCGGTGGTGATACGGCGCCAGCTGCGCCCCCTCGGCCGGGTCGCTGCCACCGCCGTCGAGGTCTCCCACGCGCCCCTCGGCCGCGGCCAGGTGACCGGCCTGACCCGGGTGCCCGAACGGGACACCGACCCCGGCAGCGAGGCCGGCCAGGTCGGCGCCGCCCTCAACCGCATGATCGACCATGTCGAGGCGTCCCTGGCGGAACGCCAGCGCAGCGAGGAACAGGTGCGCCGGAGCGAGGAGCGCATGCGGCGCTTCCTGGCCGACGCCAGCCACGAACTGCGCACCCCGCTCGCCTCGATCGCCGGGTACGCCGAGCTGATGAACCGCGGCACGGACCGTATCGAGCCCGGCCTGGCCTGGCGCCGGGTCAACGCCGAGTCGGCCCGGATGCGCAGCCTGGTGGAGGACCTGCTGCTGCTTGCCCGCCTCGACGAGGGCCGCCCGTTGCAGTCCGCCGAGGTGGACATGGCCGCACTGGTCGCGGAGGCGGTGTGGGACGCGCGGGCGGCCGGTGCCGGGCACGTCTGGCAGCTCGAACTCGACCTCGACGGACCGGCGCTGGTGCTCGGCGACGAGGCCCGCCTGCACCAGGTGGTGGCCAACCTGCTGGCCAACGCGCGGGTGCACACCCCCGCCGGCACCACCGTGACCGCCACGGCCGAGGCCACCGCCGGCACCTGTGTGATCCGGGTCCGTGACAACGGCCCCGGCATCCCGCCCGGCCTGCTCCCGACCGTCTTCGAACGCTTCACCCGGGCCGACACCTCCCGCACCCGCGCCGGCGTCCTGGAGGGCGGCTCGGGCCTGGGCCTCGCGATCGCCTCGGCCATCACGGCGGCCCACGGCGGCCGTATCGACGTGACCAGCGTGCCCGGCCGCACGGAGTTCACGCTGGAGCTGCCGGTGGCCGAACTCCCGCCCACCGAAACGGCGATGCGCGCCCGCACGGCATCGGTCTGAAAGAGCACCGAGCGCCGTCCGGACGGCATCGCCGAAGGTCCCGCCGGGATCGCCGGGATCGCCGGGATCACCGGGGAAGAGGTCACCGGGGACCGGGGAGGGGGTCGCCGGTGACCGGGGAAGGGACCGCTAGGGAGTGGTCGTGAACGAGTCGAAGTCGGCCTCGCCGGTGGTGCCCGAGGCGTGCGAGGTCTGGGTCAGACCGACGTCCTGGGTGGCCGCGGCGGTCGGGACGTCGACGGTGCCGACGAGGTTCCAGGTGGTGCCGTCGGTGGAGTAGTAGCCGCTGTACGTGGTGCCGTCGCGGACCAGCTTCAGCCACGAGGGGTAGGTGGCGGAGCCGGTGGAGTCCTGGGAGTCCAGCGTCCCGTTGCCGTCGCTGTCCCAGTCGAGGAGGTAGCCGTTGGCGGGGGTCGCGACCAGGGCCAGGTAGCCGGGGGAGGTGTTGGGCTGGGTGATGTCGTTGCGGACCATGATCCCGGCCTTCGCCCAGACGTCCGTGTCCGACTGGGAGTCGAGCTTCACGGTGGTCACGGAACCGTCGTGCTCGGCCCCGGGCAGATAGATCGTGCCGTACTCGTTGGTGCCGTTGTAGAGGTCGGCGCCCTGGGCCTGGATCCCGAGCCGGCTGCCGGACTCGCTGAAGCTCGCCGTGGTGGAGGCGAACGTCCGGTACGGGGCCGTCACCTGGTGGTTGACGGTGATGGTGTCACCGGCGGTGAGCTTGGTCCTCCCGCCCGACCGGAAGCGGTAGCCCGCCGTCCCCTGGAAGTCGCTGGAGGCGAAGAGCTTCGCCGAGGGCGGGATGGCGACGGAGTAGACGGCCTTCAGCGCGTGGCCGCCCCGGATCGTCCGGGCCGACGTCGGTGAATGCGTGGTGATCTTCGTGCCGGCCGGCCCGGTGAGGGTCAGCGCGGCGTCGGTGACCGGCCGCGACCCGTTGTCGGACAGGACCGCGGTCACGGTACGCGTGGTGCTGTCGCTCGACGCGGGCGCCCAGTTCAGCGCCAGCGAGACGTCCGGAGCCGCGCCGGCCACCGCGTGGCGGCTGGGGTGCACCCGGTACAGGGCCACGCCGTGCGGCGGGACGTTCGCGGCGATCCGGCCCGCGGACTCGGTCAGCTTCTGGGTCCACAGGTCCCGCAGGGCGTAGTCGCGCGACTTGGACAGGCCCAGCGCCGCCGCGGTCGTGGCGACCTCCCGGGGCGCCGAACCCGTGTTGAACAGGCCGACGACCACGTCCCCGTCGCGCTCGGTCTTGGCGAACACCTGGGAGTTCGGGTCCGAGGAGATCCGCTTGGCGTCGACGCCGTCCTGGTCGACGGCGAGGACGTCGGTGTTCTTCAGCAGGGCGAGGTCGGCCGGGTCGAGATGGGTGAGGTCGGTGCCGAGGATGAGCGGGGAGGCGGCCAGCGACCACAGGCTCATCTGGGTCCGGCGCTCGTCGGGCGTCAGACCGTTGTTCGCGCCGTTGCCGATCTCCAGGGAGTCGTAGTCGTTGTAGCCGCCGGGACCGCCGTACGGCGCCCACGCGGCGACCTGGTCGAACCGCGAGGCGACCGAGGCCCAGGTGGTCAGCGGGTAGCTGCTGCCGTCCGGGCCGCAGTAGCACTCGATGTCGCCGCCGGTGCGCCAGCCGTTGGAGAGCTTGGACCAGGCGGCCGCGTTGTTGATGTCGAGGTTGTTGGACAGCTCCAGGTGGATGGGCCGCCCGGTGTGCCGCAGCGCGTCCGACCAGGCCTGGACGTCCTGCTGGTCGGGGGTGCCGACGCCGTCGATCTTCAGATAGTCGATGCCCCAGCCGGCGAACTGACCGGCCCAGGAGTCGATGAACGCCTGCGCGCCGGGCTTGGTGTAGTCGATGCCCACCATGCCGCCGCAGTTGTAGTTGTTCTCCGTCGTCGTGGTGGCGATGTCCCGGGCGTGGTACGAGGTTCCCTCGATCGCGGTGTTCTTGGCGACCGCCTGCTGGGAGATGCCCGGAGTGACGTAGAGCCCGAACTTCAGGCCGAGGGAGTGGACATAGTCGGCCACGACCTGGATGCCGTTCTCGCTGCCGCGGGGCGGGAACTTGGCGGGGTCGGTGACCCAACGGCCGTACTGGTCGACATCCGGCCCCTGGCTGCCCGGGCACTGGTACCAGAAGTCGTCGACATTGGCGTAGACGAAACCGTTCTTCGCCAGGCCGCTGGTCTTGAGCGCCTTCGCCTGCGCCTCGATGGTCTGCGCGGTCGGGTTGCGCCGGACGAAGCTCCAACTGCTCCACCCGAGTACGGGCTTGAGTCCGACACCGTTGTCATCGGCTCGCGCGGGCTGCCCGCCGGTCGCGCTGATTCCCATCGTGAGCAGCAGTGCTCCGGTGAACGCGGCCACTACGCCACGTATCTGTCTTCTCATGAGTTCTTCTCCATCGCAGCGCCCTGACAGCGCGACGGTCGGTTTCGGAGGGTCGAGATTCGGCCGGGGCTGGTGACTCGGTCCGTAAGGACTCAGAAAACGTCAAGAACGAACCTCATGGACGGGCTCAAGTGAACATGACCGAACTCCAGTCACCACATAGCGCGCTTGGCCAAAAATGAGTCAAGACTGTGGGCCCGCTGTGGTGCGCCGCCGCGCAATTCCCGAATGGGGCCGGCGCGATGGAGTTCCCATCATGGTGGCGAGGCGGGATCGGCGCGGTATCCCGCAGTGCGATGCCGGCACCGATAGCGGTCACGATGAGACCTCGACTGTCGGCCAGGGGCCGGCCACCTTCGGTTTCCACAGACCGTCCGCACGTCGGCAAAGGAACGAATGACGACAGGCGCCGCGTACGTCCATTGAACCCGGACATCTCCGAGATGTTCCGCCTGGTCCGCGGCACCGGGCATCCTCGACGTGCTCGACATCCTGCACCGTGACCGCTTCGCCCTGCGCATCCACGACGGCGCGTTCTCCGCCATGGACCTCACCGCCCGCCACCCGCGCACCGGCGAGCTGCTGTCCACCGTGAAGTTCATGGTGCAGACCCTCGCCGCCGCCGGCGAACTCCAGCGCGACCTCCAACGGGATCTGACCTACGACGGACTGCGCGCCGCCGAGGCCAAGGGCAACAAGGTCGGGCGCCGCCCCGCCGTCCCGGCCGCGAAGACCGAGAGCGTCCGTACCGCATGCCTGGAAGGCCGGTCCCTCGCGGCCCTCGCCCGCGAGCACAGTGTCAGCCGCGGCGCCATCCGTACCGCCGTCGTGGACCTCCTGCCCGAGTGCACGGCCGTTGCCCCGGGCGCCCAGGCCCCGGACCTGCCGGTCGTCCTCGACATGCCGGGCAAGGTCGCCGGCTTCCTCCGCGCCGCCGAGCTGGAGCCCGTCGAGCGCGTCACGCTCGACCAGGGCGTGACCGTACGGCACGGCCAGGGCTGCACCCTTCGCGTCACTGCCGTGCCCGCGGTCCACCGCCAACTCCTCGACGGCGGCCGGCCCCTCGACGGCACCACGGCGGTCCCGGCCCAGCGCAAGGCCCGCCGCGAGTACGAGAACCGCGTCAACGCGCTCCCGGTTGCCGGTCTGCGTTGAACGGACCGAGCACCACACCCACCAAGATCAAGTACTGGCGGCTTTCGGGCTTACCTCGGCGCTACCCCGTGAAGGTGCCGCCGGGCCGGGCATGCCGTTCCGCGAACGCGGCGAAGGTGTTGCCGTCGGCCTCCGGCGGTGCGAACAACAGACCGTAGAGGTCGCTGAGTCGCCGATCGACCCGGGCGAGCCGCTCCTGTCGCTGGGCCGGCCGCGGGCCGTTGAGGTGGGTGGCGACGTACCCGAAGAACGCCAGGGCCACCGTGACGGCCGCTGCGATCACGGCGGGGTCGTGCGAGGTGCGGCTTTCGAACGGGTCGGCCGCGGGCTCCACTTCGCCGGCCGTCCGCCGTTTACAGCCGCCCCTGTTCGCGCTAGCTTCACAGGGGAGTGGGGTGGGAGCGCTCCCATGTGCTTCGGCGGACCGGAACCCGTCGGCGTGCCGGGCCCGCTTCCACCCCGCGTTCGTCTCCGTGACCCGCGCACGACCGTTCACCCCACACAGAGGTAGATCTGTCATGTCTACGACAAGCGCGCAACGCCCGTCCCGCCTGCCCCGATTACCCCTCCCCACTCGGGGCCGGGCCCTCTTCCTCGCCCTCCTCGCCCTTCTCACCACCGTCCCGGCCCTCGCCCTGATCCTGGCCGCCGGCGCCCCGGCCCAGGCGCACGGCACCCCCATGAAACCCGGCAGCCGCACCTTCCTGTGCTGGCAGGACGCGCTCACCGACACCGGGGAGATCAAGCCCGTCAATCCGGCCTGCAAGGCGGCCCAGCAGGTCAGCGGGACCACGCCGTTCTACAACTGGTTCTCGGTGCTGCGCTCGGACGGCGCCGGCCGCACCCGCGGCTTCGTGCCGGACGGCTCGCTGTGCAGCGGCGGCAACCCCAACTTCACCGGCTTCGACCTGCCCCGCGACGACTGGCCGGTCACGCATCTGACCTCCGGCGCCACCGTCGACTTCTCCTACAACGCCTGGGCGGCGCACCCGGGTTGGTTCTACGTCTACATCACCAAGGACGGCTACGACCCGACCCGGCCGCTCACCTGGGACGACATCGAGGACCAGCCGTTCCTGACCGTCGACCACCCGCCGCTCAACGGCACCCCGGGCACGGTCGAGGCCAACTACTCCTGGACCGGACAGCTTCCGGCGAACAAGACCGGGCGGCACATCATCTACATGGTGTGGCAGCGCTCGGACAGCACGGAGACCTTCTACTCCTGCTCGGACGTCGTCTTCGACGGCGGCAACGGCGAGGTCACCGGCATCCACGACCCGGGCGACCCCACCCAGCCCCCGCCCGGCACCTGCACCGCCACCCGGACCACGACCAACAGCTGGCCCGGCGGCTACCAGTCCGAGGTCACCGTCACCAACAGCGGCGATGTGCCGATGCTCGGCTGGATGGTCGACTGGACGCTCCCCGGCGGCCAGTCGGTGGCCAGCCTGTGGAACGGCAACGCCACCTACAGCGGACAGGACGTGATGGTCCACAACGCCGACTGGAACGGCTCGCTCAGTCCCGGGCAGAGGACGACGTTCGGCTACGTAGTCCAGGGCGACGGCGGGGACAGTGCAACCGGCCTGCCGTGTCAGGTCGGCTGACGTACGCGATCCGCTCTGGGCGGACCCGGTGCCGGTGCGCACCGGGTCCGCGAGCCGGGCAGGCGAGGGGGGTGGGTGGGCCTGTCCGGATGGGAGTTGCTCGAAATGCCTCTGGTGCGCTTTCCCCTGCGCCGTGCTCTGCGGCCTGTGCCGACCTCGTGACGGTCGACAACGTTGTCTCATGGTCTGTACATGACTTTACCGTCTCAACCGACAACGATGTCAAGGCATTTCGGATCGCCCGACCGGGTGAACCCGGGCGGTGCCCTTCGCGGCAATCGCGGTCTTCCGTGGTACCGGTGGCGCACGTTACTGTCCCTGCGGCTTGTGCGACCTGTGGTGCGCGACCCGTCCGGAGGAGGAAGGGCCGCGTCATGCGTCTCCGACCCATGTCCCTGCTGCTGGCCGCGGTACTCACGGCCGGCGGTGCCACCCCCGCCCTCGCGGCACCGGCGAGCGCGCCCCCCGAACTGGTCAAGGACCCCACGGCGTACGTCGATCCGCTGATCGGCAGCAGGAACGGCGGCAACACCTTCCCGGGCGCCGTCGTGCCGTTCGGCATGCTCTCCTGGAGCCCGGAGAACACCAGGGGCGACGCGACGAGAACGGCCGCACCGGGCGGCTACCAGTACGACGCCACCCGCATCCGCGGCTTCAGCCTGACCCACATGTCCGGCACCGGCTGCGCGGGCGGCAGCGGCGACATCCCGTTCTTCCCGTACACCGGCGAGGTCACCTCCTCACCGGCGGCCGATACCGAGGACGCGGTCTACGCCTCGGACTTCAGCCACGCCGCCGAGACCGCCGAGCCCGGCCACTACCGGGTGGGCCTCGCCTCGGGTGTCACCGCCGACCTCACCGCGACCGCCCGCACCGGCTCGGCCCGCTTCGCCTACCCGGCCGACAAGCCCGCCTCGCTGCTGATCCGCACCGCCAACTCCGAGGTCGGCTCGGCCGGTTCGACGGTGACCATCGATCCGGACACCCGCACCGTCTCCGGCTCGGTCACCTCCGGCGACTTCTGCGGCTACCTCGACCCGGAGGGCCGACGCGCCTACTACACCCTCTACTTCACCGCCCACTTCGACCGCGCCTTCACCGCCACCGGCACCTGGCAGGACGAGCGGCTGAAACCAGGTGCGACGACGGCCTCCGGCGGCACCGGCGGCTTCTCCGCGAACGGCGGACGGCCCGTCGCCGGCAAGGGGGCAGGCGGCTATGTGCGGTTCGCGCCCGGCGCCGGGCCGGTGCACGCCAAGGTCGGCATCTCGTACGTCAGCCGGGCCGCCGCCGAGGCGAACCTGAGGGCGGAGAACCCGCCGCGCCGCTCCTTCGACGCCGTGCGCGCCGCGGCCCACCGTGCCTGGCGCGACCGCCTCGCCGCCATCCGTGTCGGTGGTGGCACGGACTCCGACCGCACCACCTTCTACACCGCTCTCTACCACTCCCTCCTCCACCCGAACGTCATCAGCGACGCCGACGGCCGCTACCGGGGCGGCGACGACAAGGTCCACCGGGTCGCCCGCGGCCACCGCGCCCAGTACGGCACCTTCTCCGGCTGGGACGTCTACCGCGACCAGGTCCAGCTGCTCACCCTCCTCGACCCACGGACCGGCTCGGACATCGCCCAGTCGCTCTACGAACTCGCCCGGCACAACGGCGGGGTCTGGGACCGCTGGCTGCACGGCGCGAGCGGCACCCACGTCATGAACGGCGACCCGTCACCGACCGCCCTCGCCGGCATCCGGGCCTTCGGCGGCACCGACTTCGACCTGAAGGGCGCGCTGGACTCCCTGGTGAGGGCGGCGACGGTCCCGACGGCCCAGGACCTCTCCGCGGCCGGCGAACCGGTGCTCTCGGTCGGCCAACGCCCGTCCCTGGACAAGTATCTGGCCAACCACTACATGCCGTCCGTGTCCAACGCCTGGGGCGGTGCCGCCGAGACCCTGGAGATGTCCACCGCCGACTTCTCGCTCTCCCAACTCGCCGCGGCGGCGGGGGAGAAGAGCACCGCCGCGACCTTCGCCGACCGCGCCCAGTGGTGGCAGAACAACTTCGACATCGCCGCCGACCCGACCGGCGGCTACATCGCCGACCGCAGGGCCGACGGCAGCTGGGTCACCGGCTTCACCCCGGACACCGGCAACGGGTTCGTGGAGGGCACGGCCGCCCAGTACACCTGGATGGTCCAGCACGACCCGGCCGGGCTCTTCGCCGCGATGGGCGGCACCGGCAAGGCTCTCGCCCGCCTCGACGCCTTCTTCCACAACGCCGACGGCGGCTGGGCCTTCACCGGCAGCGGCGGCGACAAGTCCGAGCTGGACAACGAGCCCTCGCTCAACGTGCCCTACCTGTACGACTACGCCGGTGCCCCCTACAAGACACAGGAGACCGTCCGCGCGGCGATGACCCGGCTCTGGTCGACGCGGCCCGGCGGCATCCCCGGCAACGACGACCTCGGCGCGATGTCCTCCTGGTACGTCTTCTCGGCGCTCGGCATGTACCCGCAGGTCCCCTCCCGAGCCGAACTCGTCCTCGCCGCACCCCTGTTCGAGCGCGTGGAGATCGACCGCCCGAACGGCAACGACATCTCGATCCACGCGACCGGAGCGACCGCCGACGCCCCGTACGTGCAGTCCCTGAAGGTCGACGGCCGCGCCGGCGACCGTGCCTGGCTCCCGGCGAGCTTCGTGCGCGACGGCGGCCGCCTCGACTACATCCTCGCCGCGACCCCCAACCGCACTTGGGGCACGGCCGCCCCGCCCCCGTCCTTCCGGGAGGGCGAGCAGCCCTACCAGATCGGTGTCGGCCCGACGGCCGCGACGATCGCCCCCGGCGACAGCATGAAGCTCACCGTCCGCGCTCTGTCGCTGTCCGGCGGCAGCGGCCCCGAGGTGCGCTTCCGCGTCGAGACACCGGACGGCGTGACGGCGACCCCGGCAGCGGGCACGATGACCGACGGCTCCCAGCAGATCACCCTCACCACCGCCCCCGACACCCCGCCGGGCTACTACGACGCGAAGGTCACCGTCACCTCGGCCGACACCTCCCACACCCAGCCGCTCGCCCTCACCGTCGCCGCCCCGGGCACGGTCGACGGCCTGGCCTCCACCTGGCCGGATGCCCCAGCCGACACGTTGTCCCTCATCGGCAGCGGGGCGGACCCGAACGGGCCCGCCCCCTTTCCGTGCCGCCGTCTCAGGCCAGCAACTCCACCTCCGACAGCGTCGATTCACTGTCCAGGACGAGTCGGTAGTGCGCGTACGTCCCGGGCTTCTGGATCGTGAACGCACGTGTCTGCAGGTCCCAGTCGAAGGACTCGCCCGAACGCCGGTCCACGGTTCGCCAGTTCGTGCCGTCCGGCGAGGCCTGGAGGGTCCAGCCCGTCGGGGCCTTCGTGTGGTCCGACGGTGAGGTGAGCGTGTACTGGATGCCCTTGGCCGAGGCGGTCACCGGCAGGTCCACCGACGTCACCGTCTCCTGGGTCGCCGAGGTGTTGTCGAACAGGGCGCCGTTGGCCTTCAGGACGTCCGCGCGCGGGGTCGGGACCTTGTCGTCCTTGGTGATCGAGACCGGGGCGGCGTCCTTGCCGGTGCCCCAGGCCGACGGCTTCGGGCCCATCGTGAAGTCAATGACACCGCCCTTGGAGATGAGGGAGTGGGGGAGTGAAGTCGAGGTCCAGGTGCGGCCGTTGACGCGGACGCCCTGGACGTAGACGTTCTGCGCGCTGTTCTTCGAGGCCCGGATCAGCAGGTCGTGGCCGTTCTCCAGGTGGACCGTCGCCTTCTTGAACAGCGGGGAGCCGATCGTGTAGTCGCCGCTGCCCATCACCAGCGGGTAGAAGCCGAGGGCCGAGAAGAGGTACCAGGCCGACTGCTCGCCGTTGTCCTCGTCGCCGTGGTAGCCCTGGCCGATCTCGCTGCCGAGGTAGAGCCGGGAGAGCGCCTCGCGGACATAGGCCTGCGCCTTCCAGGGCTCGCCGGCCGCGTCGTACATGTAGATGACGTGGTGGGCGACCTGGTTGGAGTGGCCGTACATGCCCATCCGGACGTCCCGGGCCTCGGTCATCTCGTGGATGACCCCGCCGTAGGAGCCGACGAAGTCGGGGGAGGCCGTCTCGGGCGTCGCGAAGAACTCGTCCAGCTTGTCGGCGAGGCCGGACCGGCCGCCGTACAGGTTGGCGAGGCCCCGGCTGTCCTGCGGGGCGGTGAAGGCGTAACCCCAGCCGTTGGTCTCGGTGTAGTCGTAGCCCCACACGCGCGGGTCGTACGCCGCCGAGTCCACCCGCCAGTCGCCCTGGGCGTCCTTGCCCTGGAAGAAGCCGGCCTTGGAGTCGAAGAGGTTCACATAGTCCTGGGCGCGGTTGAGGAAGTAGTCCGACTCCTCCTTGTAGCGCTTCTCGCCCGTCTTCTTGTACAGCGCCTTGCCCATCTCGGCGATGCCGTAGTCGTTGACGTATCCCTCCATCGCCCACGACAGGCCCTCGCGGGTGTCGTCGCTGGTGTAGCCGAGGAAGGGGGAGGTCGACATGCCCTTGCGGCCGACGCCCGAGGAGGGCGGGACCACCGTCGCGTTCTTCAGGGCCGCGTCGTACGCCGACTTCGCGTCGAACTTCACGCCCTTGACGTAGGCGTCCGCGAACGCCACGTCCGAGGAGGTGCCGGTCATCAGGTCGGCGTACCCGGGGGAGGACCAGCGCGAGGTCCAGCCGCCGTCCTTGTACTGCTGCACGAACCCGTCCACCATCTCACCCGCCTGACTCGGCGTCAGGAGTGAGTACGCGGGCCAGGTCGTGCGATAGGTGTCCCAGAAGCCGTTGTTGACGTACACCTTGCCGTCCACGATCTTCGCGCCGGTGTGCGTCGGGGTGTCCTGGCTGGTCATCGGCGAGAAGGGGGAGGCGTACTGGTACGTCGAACCGACCTTCTCGAAGCCGGAGTTGGGGTACAGGTACAGCCGGTACATGCTGGAGTAGAGAGTGGTCAGCTGGTCGGCCGTGGCGCCCTCCACCTCCACCTTGCCGAGCAGCTTGTCCCAGACCTTCCGGGCCTGCGCCTTCACCGTGTCGAAGGAGGCGCCGTCCGGGATCTCCTGGCGCAGGTTGTCCTTGGCCTGGTCGACGCTGATGAGGGAGGTGGCCAGGCGGAGCGTCACGGTGTGGTCGGAGCCCGCGTCGAAGCGCAGGTAGCCCTTGACCCCGCTGGAGTCGCCGTCCGTCACCGGCTTGTCGAAGACGCCGTAGACGAAGAGCCGGGTCGCGCCCGTCGACAGGCCCGACTTGACGTCGGAGTAGCCCGTGACGATCCCGTGCTCCTTGTCCAGGGTCAGGCCCGCCTGCTCGGTCACGTTGTCGAAGATCACGCTCGCGTCGTCGCCCGGGTAGGTGAAGCGCAGCGCGGCCGCGTGGTCGGTCGGCGTTATCTCGGCCTTCAGGCCGTTCTCGAACGTGACCCCGTAGTAGTACGGCCGCGCGGTCTCGTTCTCGTGCCGGAAGGCCAGTTCGCGGGCCTCCCGTCCGGTGTCCGGGGTGCCGGCCGCGGCGGACGGCATCATCTGGAAGGTCTGCCGGTCGCCCATCCAGGGGCTCGGTTCATGGCTCGCGCTGAACGCCTGGATGGTCGGCAGGTTGTCGTCGTTGTTCGCCCGTGCGTACTCGTACAGCCAGCTCTCCGAGGACGCGTTGGTCACCGGCGTCCAGAAGTTGAAGCCGTGCGGCAGGGCCGTCGCGGGGAAGTTGTTGCCGCGCGAGAAGCTGCCGCTGGAGTTGGTGCCGCGGGTGGTCAGCGCATAGTCGGACAGATGGGCGTTGGGCTTCTCGGGGGCCACCGGCTTCAGCGACACGTCGTCGATCCAGCCGCGGAACTTCGCCGGCCCGGCGGGGGAGTCGTAGCCCACCAGGATCCGGTCGACCGTCTTGCCGGCCGCGACCGAGCCGATCACCGACGAGACGTTGTTCCACTGGTTGACGTACAGCGCCTTCGACGCGCCCTGCGCGCGCGGCGACAGCCCGAACCCGTGCTGGTCGACGGCCCCGAGGTCGCTCAGATAGGTGCCGTCCGTGAAGGCCAGGTCCACGGCGACGTTGGTGGCGTCGTAGTCGAGGTCGCCGTCGGCCATCGACGGGAAGATCCGGTAGCCCAGCTGCGTGTCACGGCCGACCTTGACGTTCACGTCGAAGACCTTGTTGTACGAGTACGCCCGGCCGTTCGCCGTGTGCCGTCCGGCGTAGCGCAGGGCGTGTGTTCCGGTGAACCCGGCCCGGGCCTTCGCGGTCGGCGAGCCGGTCGGGCCCTTGTCGACCAGCGAGAGCATGTCCTGGGGTACCGGGCCGCCGCTGCCGCCCGTGGAGAACTGCAGGTCGGCGATCTGGAGGATGTCCGGGGCGCCGTTGTTCTTCGTGACGTCGAGCCGGAAGTGCTGGTACTCGGCGGGCGTGGCGAGGTCGTACGACTTGGTCTGGAACCGCTCCGTGAAGGCCTCGCCGGCCCGGGTGTCGACGGTCTTCCAGTCCTTGCCGTCCGTCGAGCCCTGGAGGGTCCAGTCCTTGGGGTCGCGCTCGTCGTAGTCGTTCGCCGAGGTGAGGGCGTAGGTCACCAGCTTGATGGGCTTGTCGAAGTCGAACTCGACCCAGCCGGTGGGCTCGAAGGTGAGCCACTTGGTGCCCGGCTCGCCGTCGACGAGGTTCTCCTTGACCTCGCCCGCGCCGGTGTTCTCGCCGCTGGCCCGCACGTCGGTCACGTGGTCGGTGACGTTGCCGGGGATGCCGGTGCTGTAGCCGCCGTCCACGCCCGAGGAGCGCGGAGCGCCGCTCGGGTCGGTGTCGACGGTGTCGGTCCAGTCCGGTGACGGATCGCCAGACTCGAACGAGGATGCGAACTGCGTCGCGGCGGCCGGTGCCTTCGCCGGCAGGGCGACCGCGGCTCCCTGGGAGCCCAGGGTCATGACTACGGCGGCCGCGATCACGACCGCCGTACCAGCTCGGTGTCCTGTTCTTCGCTGCGTTCTCCGCTGCATCACAACGGGTACCCTCCCTGCCACATGAGACAACGTTGTCAGCTGCTGGCGCAGGAACCAGTAGGTGGTCAAGTGACCCGTGATGTCAAGGGTGTTGGCTGCGGCATTCAGGGGGCTATGTCAGCTCTTTTTCCGCCAAGGCGTACACAGGTCGCTCATATTTCCGAGAGGTCTCAACTAGGAAAAGACCGGCGGTCAACCCTGCTTTCGATCTTGCCCCGCTGGCGGGAAGTGGACTATACCTGTCGGCATTTCCCGCATGACTTCCTGCACGACCCAGCACTACCCCACCGCGGTGCCGGGGAGGATCCGGTTCACCGCCTGAGTCCTGGAGAAGGCGTGGACTTGAGCAAGGGATCCACTTCCGCAACGAACCCCGGTGCCGAGGGTGTCGGCCGGCGCGATCTGATCAAGCGTTCGGCCGCCCTCGGTCTGATTTCGGTCCCCACCGTCGGATTCCTCTCCGCCTGCGCCAGCAGCGGCGGAGGCGGCCAGTCCAAGGACAAGGCCGGCAAGAAGACGGCCAAGAACCCACTGGGCGTCAACGAGACCGCGAAGATGGAATTCGTCCTCTTCGACGGCGGTTTCGGCAAGGAGTACGCCCAGGACGCGGTGAAGATCTACCAGAAGGACTTCCCGAAGGCCACGGTCAAGTTCTCCGCCACCCAGAAGATCCAGTCCACCCTCCAGCCCCGCTTCAACCAGGGCACCCCGCCGGACCTCATCGACAACTCCGGCGCCGAGCAGATGGACATGGGTGTGCTCGTCGGCAAGAAGCAGCTGACCGACCTCACCCCGCTGCTCGACGCCCCGTCGTACGACGACCCGAACAAGAAGGTCCGCGACACGCTGCGCCCCGGCATCGTCGAGATGGGCCAGTTCGACGGCGACCCGGTCTGGATCATGTACTACGCCTACACGGTCTACGGCGTCTGGTACTCGCAGAAGGCCCTGGACTCGCTGGACGCGGAGTACCCGCAGACCTGGGACCAGATGATCGCCGTCTGCGAGAAGGCCAAGAAGAAGGGCATGGCCGGCTGGACCTACGCCGGCAAGTACCCGTACTACATCCCCTTCTCGCTCTACCCGATGATCGGCAAGGTCGGCGGCGTCGAGGTCCTGAACGCGATCGACAACCTGGAGCCGAACGCCTGGAAGCACCCGGCCGTCAAGGCGTGTTTCGAGGCCTACTACGAGCTCTACAAGAAGGGCTACATCCTCAAGGGCACCCCCGGCCTCGACCACATCCAGTCGCAGACCGCCTGGGCCCAGGGCAAGGCGCTGTTCATCCCGAACGGCTCCTGGGTGGAGAACGAGTCGGCGAACGTCATCCCCTCCGACTTCAACCTCGCCGTCTCAGCGCCGACCGGCATCGACAAGAACGACAAGATGCCGTTCGGCACCATCTGGGCCTCCGGCGGCGAGCCGTTCATCGTCCCGGCCAAGGCGGCGAACGCCCAGGGCGGCATGGAGCAGCTGCGCATCATGCTCAGCGAGGCCTCCTCGAAGAACTTCACGACGAAGGTGAAGTCGCTGACCGCCTACAACGGCGGCACCGACGGCATCACCCTCACCCCGGGCCTCACCTCCGGGGTGGCCGCGCTGAAGCTGGCCGGGTCGAATGTGGTCAACCCGCGGATGCAGGACTGGTACGTGCAGCTTCAGAAGGAGAAGATCGGAGTCGCCGGCCTCGGCGAGATGATGGCCGGCCGGCTCACCCCGGCGGAGACCATCAAGAAGATCCAGGGCTTCGCCGACGAGGCCGCCAAGGACACCACGATCAAGCACTACAAGCACCAGTAACCAGCAACCCTCTCGGCACCGGAGTGGCGATGCAGCACGGCAAGTACCGGTTCATCGTGGGGTTTCTGGCGTTGCCCCTCGGACTGTACGCGCTCTTCGTGGTGTGGCCGTTCATCCAGTCCATCTACTACTCGTTCACGGACTGGACCGGCCTGAGCCCCGAATTCAAGATGGTCGGCCTGGACAACTACCGGCGGATGCTGCACGACGACATCTTCTGGAAGTCCTTGCAGCACAGCTTGATCTTCGCGGTCGTGCTGCCGCTGGTGACGATCAGTCTGGCGCTGTTCTTCGCCTTCATGATCAATGTGGGCGGCCGGAGAAGGAAGGGCGGCCCGGTCATCTCCGGCGTCCGGGGCTCTTCCTTCTACAAGATCGTCTACTTCTTCCCGCAGGTGCTGTCGATCGCGATCGTCTCGCTGCTGTTCGCCTTCGCCTACAACCCCGACAGCGGCGCGATCAACTCACTGCTCCGCGGAATCGGCCTGGACAATGTGCAGCCGCTCTGGCTCGGCGACCCGAGCCTCGCCCTGTGGTGCGTGATGGCGGTGCTGGTCTGGTCCTCGGTCGGCTTCTTCGTGGTCCTCTTCTCGGCGGGCATGGCGTCCATCCCCGCGGATCTCTACGAAGCCGCCCTCCTCGACGGCGCCGGCCGCGCCACCACCTTCTTCCGCCTCACCCTGCCGCTGCTCTGGGACACCGTGCAGTCCGGCTGGGTGTACATGGGCATCCTCGCGCTGGGCGCCGAGTCGTTCGCAGTCGTACAGATCATGACGACCGGACCGGGCGGCCCCGACTACTCGACGACCGTGATGGTCCTGTACGTGTACCAGAAGGCGTTCCGGGACGGTCAGGCCGCCTACGCCACCACCATCGGCGTCGCCCTGCTGGTCGTCACGCTCGCCTTCGCGGCGATCGTGATGCGGCTGGGCCGTCGCGAGCGGCTGGAGTACTGAAGCGATGACGACGACCGAGACCGACGTCACTGTCACCGAGACCGAGCCCCCCGCGCCGGAGCCGCCCCGCCGGCAGCGCGAGGGCGGGGTCCTCAACGTCTTCTCCCACGGCGTCCTGATCATCTGGGCGTTCATGGTGGTCACGCCGCTGCTCTGGGCGGTGATGACGTCCTTCAAGGACGACCGGTCCATCTTCAGCTCGCCCTGGGCGCTGCCCGACAAGCTGCACTTCGACAACTGGGCGCGGGCCTGGACCCAGGCCAACATGAGCGACTACTTCCTGAACACCGTCCTGGTGGTGGGCGGCTCGCTCATCGGCACCCTGGTCCTCGGCTCGATGGCGGCCTATGTCCTGGCCCGCTTCGACTTCCCGGGCAACCGCTTCATCTACTACCTGTTCATCGGCGGCATGAGCTTCCCGATCATGCTCGCGCTGGTCCCGCTGTTCTACGTCGTGAACAACATGGGCCTGCTGAACACGCTGCACGGCCTGATCCTGGTCTACATCGCGTACTCGCTGCCGTTCACGGTCTTCTTCCTCACGGCGTTCTTCCGTACCCTGCCCACCTCGGTGGCCGAGGCGGCCTTCGTCGACGGCGCCTCGCACACCCGCACGTTCTTCCAGATCATGCTGCCGATGGCGAAGCCCGGCCTGATCAGCGTGGGCATCTTCAACTTCCTCGGCCAGTGGAACCAGTACATGCTCCCGACGGTCCTCAACACGGACCCCGACAAGCACGTCCTCACCCAGGGCCTGGTCCAGCTAGCGGTCAGCCAGGGCTACAAGGGCGACTGGTCCGGCCTCTTCGCGGGCCTGGTGATGGCGATGCTCCCGGTCCTGGCGGCGTACATCATCTTCCAGCGCCAGGTGGTGGCGGGCCTGACGGCGGGAGCTTTGAAGTAACGGAACGTTTGCGCCCCGAAAGGGGCGCGGGGAACTGCGCGACCAGCCACGACGGCGCCGCACCCACACTCCACGCGCGCCCTCCAACCTGCTGACCAGTGGCCTAGACATGTCGAAAGCATGTCCCTCAGGCAACCCCCGAACCGCCAACGATTTCTGTCAAGGACTTGACGGCGGTAACCCGTTCAGCAGAGCTTGGAGTTCATAACTTGTAAGTGGCCCGGTCTCAGTGAGGTGACCTGGGTCACGTTGGCGGCGCCGTGGCCGCCTCCGATGGCGGGAGTGGATGGGTCGATGGAGACTCCGGGGTCGCAGTCGTCGCTGCACCGAGCCAACCTGGAACGTGTCGTACGGGCCGTACGTCTGGCCGGATCGCTCACGCAGGCGGAGATCGCGCGCACGACCGGCCTGTCGGCCGCAACGGTCTCCAACATCGTGCGCGAGCTCAAGGACGGCGGAACCGTCGAGGTCACGCCCACGTCGGCGGGCGGCCGCAGGGCCCGCAGCGTGAGCCTGAGCGGTGACGCCGGCATCGTCATCGGGATCGACTTCGGCCACACCCACCTGCGCGTCGCGATCGGGAACCTCGCCCACCAGGTGCTGGCCGAGGAGTCCGAGCCCCTCGACGTGGACGCGTCGTCCAGCCAGGGCTTCGACAGGGCGGAAGAGCTGGTCAACCGCCTGATCGCGGCGACCGGCGTGGACCGTTCGAAGATCGCCGGCGTGGGCGTCGGCGTCCCCGGCCCGATCGACGTGGAGTCCGGCACACTCGGCTCCAGCGCCATCCTGCCCGGCTGGATCGGCGCGAGACCCGCGGAGGAGCTGCGGCTGCGCCTCGGCGTCCCCGTGCACGTCGACAACGACGCCAACCTCGGCGCCCTCGGCGAACTGGTCTGGGGCAGCGGCAAGGGCGTACGTGATCTTGCTTACATCAAGGTCGCCAGCGGTGTCGGCGCCGGTCTGGTGATCAACGGGAAGATCTACCGGGGCCCCGGCGGCACAGCAGGTGAAATCGGACATATCACACTCGACGAGTCCGGCCCGGTCTGCCGCTGCGGAAACCGCGGCTGCCTGGAGACCTTCGCGTCGGCCCGCTACGTGCTGCCGCTGCTCCAGCCCGGCCACGGCCCCGACCTGACCATGGAGGGCGTCGTACGGCTGGCCCGGGACGGCGACCCGGGCTGCCGCCGGGTGATCGGCGACGTCGGCCGTCACATCGGCAGCGGTGTGGCCAATCTCTGTAACCTGTTGAACCCGAGCCGGGTGGTCCTCGGCGGTGATCTCGCCGAGGCCGGAGAGCTGGTCCTCGGGCCCATCAGGGAGTCCGTGAGCCGCTATGCGATCCCCAGCGCGGCGCGCCAGCTCTCGGTGCTTCCGGGGGCCCTCGGCGGTCGCGCGGAGGTGCTCGGCGCGCTCGCTCTCGCACTCAGCGAGATGGGCGATTCAACCCTTTTGGACGGATCGTTGCCCGCCGTCGCACCTGCCTTCACTTAGAGAACGAATGGCGCCGTTGCCATCTCGTTAAGTATTTACTTCTTGACGTCGAACTTTCGGCCGAGTTGACTTCGAGCCACCTCGGCCGCAGCGTTGCGGCCCTGTCAGGGAGGCACCCCCAATGAACGCAACGATGCGTAGAGTCGTGATCGGCACCGCCGCGGTTTCCATGGCGCTGTCGCTCGCCGCCTGTGGCAAGGCCGGCGATGACAAGAAGAGCGACTCGTCGAGCAGCAGCTCCTCCGGTGGCAAGAGCATCGGCCTGCTGCTCCCCGACAGCGTGACCGCGCGCTACGAGAAGTTCGACCACCCGTACTTCGAGGCGCAGGTCAAGAAGCTGTGTGCCGACTGCACGGTCGACTACGAGAACGCTGCCGGTGACGCTGCCAAGCAGGCCCAGCAGGTCAGCACCATGGTGACCAAGGGCGTCAAGGTCATCGTGATCTCGGCCCAGGACTCTGCGGCCATCAAGTCCTCCATCCAGGCCGCCGTGAACAAGGGCGTCAAGGTCGTTGCGTACGACCGCCTCGCCCAGGGCCCGGTCTCGGCCTACGTCTCCTTCGACAACGTCAAGGTCGGCGAGCTCCAGGGCCAGGCCCTGCTGGACGCCCTCGGCTCCAAGGCGACCACCAAGTCGAAGATCGTCATGATCAACGGTGACGACGCCGACCCGAACGCCGCCCAGTTCAAGAAGGGCGCGCACGAAGCCCTCGACGGCAAGGTCGACATCGCCTACGAGCAGTCCGGTCTGTGGAAGGACACGGTCGCCGCGCAGAAGGTGAAGGCGGCCATCACGCAGCTCGGTGCCAGCAAGATCGCGGGCGTCTACTCCGCCAACGACGGCATGGCCGGTGGTATCGCCACCACCCTCAAGGGCGCCGGCATCAGCGGCATCCCGCTGACCGGTCAGGACGCGGAGCTCGCGGGTATCCAGCGCATCGTCGCCGGCACCCAGTCCTCCACCGTCTACAAGGCGTTCAAGCCGGAGGCCGACGCCGCCGCCACGATCGCGGTGGACCTGCTGCAGGGCAAGAGCATCACCTCGCTCGCCACCTCCACGCAGACCAGCGGCTCCGGCGACAAGGTGCCCTCGCAGCTGCTGACCCCGGTGTCGGTCACCAAGGCCAACATCAAGGACACGGTGATCAAGGACGGTCTGTACACCGTCTCCGACATCTGCACCAGCGAGTTCGCCAAGGCCTGCAAGGCCGCCGGCCTCCAGTAGCCCGGCCCCGGAGCCGTCCGGCTCCGGCCCGCCAGCGCCCGGGTGATCGCAGTACGACACCCGGGCCCCGGCCGCCCGACGCACCCCGGCCCTTCCGCAAGGCGCCCGGGGCCGTCCGACGGTCTCGCGAAACCCCTCCGACGCCCGCTCCGGCCTTCATACCCCGCTGCCGGAGCGGGCGTCGGACGGACCCGTTGCCAAGCGCAGCGGATTCGCGCATGTTCATCTTGTAAACCGCGTGCGTACACCGACGGCAATCCGAGGTACCGCACGACCCTCCGCGCCTGATCACCAAGCGCGGCATCCCCGCCGGTCAGGCGGCGAAGGAGATGGTTCACGTGTCCGCTACGCCCGTGCTGGCGTTGCGCGGAGTCTCCAAGCGATTCGGTGCGGTCCAGGCCCTCACCGACGTCGAACTGGAGGTCCACGCCGGAGAAGTGGTCGCCCTTGTGGGCGACAACGGCGCAGGAAAGTCGACCCTGGTCAAGACGATCGCGGGTGTGCATCCCATCGATGAGGGCGTCATCGAGTGGGAGGGCAACCCGGTCAACATCAACAAGCCGCACGACGCCCAGGGTCTGGGCGTCGCGACGGTCTACCAGGACCTCGCGCTCTGCGACAACCTCGACGTGGTGGGCAACCTCTTCCTCGGCCGTGAGCTGCTGCACCGCGGCGTCATCGACGAGGTGACGATGGAGAAGCGGTCCCGCGAGCTGCTGAGCACGCTCTCCATCCGCATCCCGAGCGTGCGCATCCCGATCGCCAGCCTCTCCGGCGGCCAGCGTCAGGTCGTGGCCATCGCCCGCGCCCTGATCGGCGACCCCAAGGTCGTCATCCTCGACGAGCCCACCGCCGCCCTCGGTGTCGAGCAGACCGCACAGGTCCTCGACCTGGTCGAGCGGCTGCGCGAGCGCAACCTCGCCGTCATTCTCATCAGCCACAACATGGCCGACGTGAAGGCGGTCGCGGACACCGTCGCCGTGCTGCGTCTGGGCAAGAACAATGGTTTCTTCCCCGTGAAGAGCACCAGCCAGGAAGAGATCATCGCGGCGATCACGGGTGCCACGGACAACGCCGTGACCCGTCGTTCGGAGCGTCGCACCCCGGAGGCGGCAAAGTGAGCGAGACGTCCAAGACCGTACAGGGCGACGAGTCGCCCAAGACCGAGCAGGCCGACGTGACCGAGCCGGCCGCGGCCCCCGTCACGGTGGCCCCCGCCGACGACCCCACGGGCGCGCCGGTCACGGTCGTCGACCCGCGCCTGCTGGTCCGTGAAGAGGGCTTCAAGGGCTACCTCACGGAGTTCAAGCGCCGGGTGAAGGGCGGCGAGCTGGGCTCGCTGCCGGTGGTCGTCGGCCTGATCATCATCTGGACCATCTTCCAGGTGAAGAACAGCCTGTTCCTCAGCGCGGCCAACCTCTCCAACATCAGCTACTTCCTCGCGGCCACCGGCATGCTCGCCATCGGCCTGGTGTTCGTGCTGCTGCTCGGCGAGATCGACCTGTCCGTCGGCTCGGTGAGCGGTCTGGCCTCCACGGTGTTCGCCGTGTTCGTGGTCAACCACGGCATGAACCAGTGGCTGGCGCTGATCCTCACGATCATCACGGGCATCGGCATCGGCGCGCTGCACGGCTGGTTCTTCGCCAAGATCGGCGTACCCGCGTTCGTGGTCACCCTGGCCGGCTTCCTCGGCTGGAACGGTCTGATGCTGTGGCTGCTGGGCTCCAGCGGCACGATCAACATCCCGGCCGACAGCGGTCCGGTGAAGCTCCTCGGCCAGAGCTCCTTCTTCATGGACCAGGCCATCATCGGTGCCTACCTGCTGGCCGGCCTCGGTGTCGTCCTGTCGGCCCTGGGCCAGTTCAACGAGCAGCGCCGGCGCCGCGCGGCGGGTGTGCCGTTCCGGCCCACCAGCGAGATCGTGGTCCGCGTCGCACTGCTCGCGATCGCGTCCTTCGCCGCGGCGGCCGTGCTGAACAACGCGTCCGGCGTCTCCAACGCGCTGGTGATCTTCCTCGCGTCGCTGGTGGTCGTCGACTTCGTGCTGCGTCGTACGACGTACGGCCGCAAGGTCTTCGCGGTCGGCGGCGGCATCGAGGCGGCCCGCCGTGCGGGTATCAGCGTGCCGATGATCCGGATCACCGTGTTCGCGATCTCCGGTGGCTTCGCGGCCATCGGCGGTATGTTCTTCGCCGGCCAGACCGCGAGCGCGACGCTCAACGCCGGTGGCGGCAACACCCTGATGCTCGCCATCGCGGCGGCCGTCATCGGTGGTACGTCGCTGTTCGGCGGCCGCGGCAACGTCTGGTCCGCCCTGCTGGGCATGCTGGTCATCCAGTCCATCCAGACCGGCCTCGACCTGCTGAACATGAACACGTCGATCCAGTACATGATCACCGGTGGGGTTCTGCTGGGTGCGGTTGTCATCGACTCCGTGTCCCGTAAGAGCCAGAAGGCGGCGGGGCGCGGATAGCGCCGATCGCCGACGGGGTGCGGTGACATTGCGAGTGCCGGTCCGTTGTGGCCGGTCGCGCCCACGCGGCGGTAGCCGCAAATGGATACAGCCCCGCGCCCTTTCAGGGGCGTGACTGTGCCCGGTGTCTGAAAAGGCGCCGGGCACAGCTGTGTCTCAGGAACCCTTTCGATGGGTACGGCCGTTCGCGTGACGTATGACGTACAGCCCGCGCGTCGGCCGTGCGGGCGGAACATTAGACTCGACAGGCCCGGCAACAGCTCGATCAGCTCTACTGCAAGGAGGCACGGGTGCCGCTGCTGACCCGTATCAGGGGACCGCGCGATCTGGACCGGCTCAGCCCCGAGGAGCTGGTCCAGCTGGCAGAGGAGATCCGGAGCTTCCTGGTGGAAGCGGTCTCCAAGACCGGCGGACACCTCGGTCCCAACCTGGGCGTGGTCGAGCTCACCATCGCCCTGCACCGCGTCTTCGACTCCCCGAAGGACAAGGTGCTGTGGGACACCGGCCACCAGTCCTACGTGCACAAGCTGCTCACCGGCCGGCAGGACTTCTCGAAGCTGAAGCAGAAGGGCGGCCTGTCCGGCTACCCCTCGCAGGCCGAGTCCGAGCACGACGTCATCGAGAACAGCCACGCCTCCACGGTGCTCGGCTGGGCCGACGGCATCGCCAAGGGCAACCAGCTGCTCGAACGCGACAGCCACGTCGTCGCCGTGATCGGTGACGGCGCCCTCACCGGCGGCATGGCCTGGGAGGCGCTGAACAACATCGCCGACGCCAAGGACCGCCCGCTGGTCATCGTCGTCAACGACAACGAGCGGTCGTACGCCCCCACCATCGGCGGCCTCGCCAACCACCTGGCGACCCTGCGCACGACGGACGGGTACGAGCGCTTCCTGGCCCGGGGCAAGGACCTGCTGGAGCGCACCCCGGTCGTCGGCAGGCCGCTCTACGACACCCTGCACGGCGCCAAGAAGGGGCTGAAGGACTTCATCGCCCCGCAGGGCATGTTCGAGGACCTCGGCCTGAAGTACGTCGGCCCGATCGACGGCCACGACATGGAGGCCCTGGAGTCGGCCCTCGCCCGGGCCAAACGGTTCGGCGGCCCGGTGATCGTGCACTGCCTCACCGAGAAGGGCCGCGGCTACCAGCCCGCCCTCCAGGACGAGGCCGACCGCTTCCACGGCATCGGCCCCATCCACCCCGACACCGGCCTGCCGGTCAAGGCCTCCGGCGCCGACTGGACCTCCGTCTTCGGCGACGAGATGGTCGAGCTCGGCAAGGAGCGCGAGGACATCGTCGCCATCACGGCGGCCATGCTCCAGCCGGTCGGCCTGAAGAAGTTCGCGGACACCTTCCCGGACCGCATCTACGACGTCGGCATCGCCGAGCAGCACGGCGCCGTCTCCGCGGCGGGCCTCGCCACGGCCGGCCTGCACCCGGTCTTCGCCGTGTACGCCACCTTCCTCAACCGCGCCTTCGACCAGGTGCTGATGGACGTGGCCCTGCACAAGTGCGGAGTGACGTTCGTCCTGGACCGGGCCGGCGTCACCGGCACCGACGGCGCCTCCCACAACGGCATGTGGGACATGTCGATCCTCCAGGTCGTCCCCGGCCTCAGGCTCGCCGCCCCGCGCGACGCCGACCAGGTCCGCGCCCAGCTCCGCGAGGCCGTCGAGGTCGACGACGCCCCGACGGTCGTCCGCTTCTCCAAGGGCGCGGTCGGCCCCGCCGTGGCCGCCGTCGGCAAGGTCGGCGGCATGGACGTGCTGCGCGAGCCCGGCACCGACACCCCGGACGTGCTCCTGGTCTCCGTGGGCGCCCTCGCCCCCATGTGCCTGGAGATCGCCGGCCTCCTCGACAAGCAGGGCATCTCGACGACCGTGGTCGACCCCCGCTGGGTCAAGCCGGTGGACGAGGCCATGGCCCCGCTGGCCGAGCGCCACCGGGTCGTCGTCACGGTGGAGGACAACATCCGCGTCGGCGGCGTGGGCTCCGCGGTCGCGCAGGCGCTGAGGGACGCGGGCGTCGACGTACCGCTCCGCGACTTCGGCATCCCGCCCCGCTTCCTCGACCACGCGTCCAGGGCCGAGGTCATGGCAGAGATCGGCCTGACGGCCCCGGACATCGCCCGCCAGGTGACGGGTTTGGTGGCCAAGCTGGACGGCCAGCCGACGGATGTCACCTCGGTGGAACCGGCGAGGGATTAAAGCTCCCTAGCTGGCACGCCCCGTAAGGGGCGCGGGGAACTGCGCGACCAGCCCCCACCGGCCCGCAGACCACCCCAAACTCAAACCACCCCAATGGGTCGGTCTCCCCACTCCTCCAAGTGGCGAGACCGACCCATCTGCGTGAACCTGCCTTTGCCGGGGCATACGCACCCCGGCCCTCTCGATCATGTCGAGGACGACAAACGTGGGAGGTAGGCACGTGAGCAGTACCCTCTTCAGGACCAAGAACGTCGAACAGTCCATCAAGGACACCGAGGAACCGGAGCACGCGCTCAGGAAGTCGCTGTCGGCCCTGGACCTCACGGTCTTCGGCGTGGGTGTCATCATCGGCACCGGCATCTTCGTCCTGACCGGCACGGCCGCCAAGAACAACGCAGGACCCGCCGTAGCCCTGTCCTTCGTCGCGGCCGGCGTCGTCTGCGGCCTCGCTGCACTGTGCTACGCGGAGTTCGCCTCCACCGTCCCGGTCGCCGGTTCGGCGTACACCTTCTCGTACGCCTCCCTGGGCGAGTTCCCCGCCTGGATCATCGGCTGGGACCTGGTGCTGGAGCTGGCGCTCGGTACGGCGGTGGTCGCCGTCGGCTGGTCGGGGTACATCCACTCGCTGCTCGACAACGCCGGCTGGCACCTGCCCGAGTACCTCAGCGGCCGCGACGGCGCCCACGGCTTCGGCTTCGACATCCTCGCCGCCGCCCTGGTCCTCGTGCTCACCGCGATCCTCGTCGTCGGCATGAAGCTCTCCGCACGGGTCACCTCGGTCGTCGTCGCCATCAAGGTCGCCGTCGTCCTGGTCGTCATCATCGCCGGCGCCTTCTTCATCCACAGCGGGAACTACAGCCCCTTCATCCCGCCGAAGGAGGCCGTGCCGGCCGGCGGCAACCTCAAGGCCCCGCTGATCCAGCTGATGTTCGGCTGGGCCCCCTCCAACTTCGGTGTGATGGGCATCTTCACCGCCGCCTCGGTCGTCTTCTTCGCCTTCATCGGCTTCGACGTCGTCGCCACCGCCGCCGAGGAGACCCGCAACCCGCAGCGGGACGTGCCGCGCGGCATCATCGGCTCCCTGATCATCTGCACCGTCCTGTACGTGGCGGTGGCCATCGTCGTGACCGGCATGCAGAAGTACCGCGAGCTGTCCGTGGACGCCCCGCTGGCCGACGCCTTCAAGGCTACCGGGCACCCCTGGTTCGCCGGGCTGATCAGCTTCGGCGCCGCCGTCGGCCTGACCACCGTGTGCATGATCCTGCTGCTCGGCCAGTCCCGGGTGTTCTTCGCGATGAGCCGGGACGGCCTGCTGCCCCGCTTCTTCTCGCACACCCACCCGAGGTTCCGCACCCCGTACCGGCCGACCATCCTGCTCGGCGTCGTCATCGCGATCGTCGCCGGCTTCACCAGTCTCAGCGAACTCGCCGAACTCGTGAACATCGGCACGCTCTTCGCCTTCATCGTCGTCGCGATCAGCGTCATCATCCTGCGCAACACCCGGCCGGACCTGGAGCGGTCCTTCCGCACCCCCTGGGTGCCGGCGCTGCCCATCGTGTCCGTGCTGGCCTCGCTGTGGCTGATGCTCAACCTGCCCGCCGAGACCTGGCTGCGGTTCGCCATCTGGATGGTCATCGGCTTCGTCGTCTACTTCCTCTACGGCCGCTCGCACAGCCGCCTCGCCCAGGCCGAACGGACCCCCGCCGACGCTCCGTGACCGGCAGGCTCGCCGCTCCGGCCCCGTATGTCCCGTCCGGGTGGGACTGCGGGGCCGGATAGCGTGCTCCCCATGCTGCTCGCGCCCCACGCCCCGCCACGGTCCGTAGTCCTGCGGAAGGGGTACTGGGCCCGGCTGCTGCCGCTGCTCGCCGCCCTCGCCTGCGTCACCCGGGTGCCGTCGTTCGTCCGGCCGCTGTGGAACCCGGACGAGGGCTATCTCGCCGTACAGGCCCGCATACTGGCGCAGGGCGGACAGCTGTACGAGACCGTCGTGGACCGCAAGCCGCCGCTGCTCCCGTGGCTGTACGAGGGGACCTTCGCGGTCTTCGGGTCCGGATCGCTCACCCCGGTCCGGGTCCTCGCGGTGCTGGCCCAGCTGACCACCGCCGTCCTGCTCGCGTCGATCGCCCGGCGGCGCTGGGGCGACCGCGCGGGCCGTACCGCCGGGGCGCTGTACCTGCTGGTCTCGGTCGGGCTCAATCCCGAGGACGCGCAGGCGGCCACCTTCGAGGTGTTCATGCTGCCCTGCACGGCCGCCGCGATGTGGTGCGCCGACCGCCGCCGCTGGGCGGCGGCCGGGGCCGCCGTCGCCTGCGCCTTCCTCACCAAGCAGACCGGCGGCGCGGTCCTGCTGCCGGTGCTCTACCAGCTCCACCGGTACGGCGGCCCGCGCGCGGGCCTGCTCAGGCTGGCGGCCGGCGCCGCCCTGCCCGTGCTGGGCGCGGCCCTGGCCACCGACCCGGCCGGCTTCGCCTTCTGGACGGTCACCGGTTCCGGCGCCTACGCCTCCTTCACCGGCTCCGAACTCCATGTCCTGGCGCGGGCGTTGACCAACACCGCGATCCTCGGCGCGGCCTCGGCCGGCCTGCTCCCGCCTATCGCGCGGGCCCTGCGCATCGCCCGCACCGGCGCCGCCGACCTGTGGCTGTGGCTGGCTGCGTCGGCGGTCGCCGTCACCCTCGGCTTCCACTTCTTCGGCCACTACTTCCTGCAACTCACCCCGCCGCTCGCGCTGTTGGCCACGGCCGCGCTCCAGATCCTGCCGCCGGAACGGACCTCGGCCGCCGTGCTCGCCTCGGCCTGCGCCTGCGCCCTGTTCCTGACCTGGGGCGTCCTGGCACCCCGGCCCGAACTCGCGCACGCCCAGCGGCTGGCGCTCACCCTCGACCGCCGTACCGCGCCCGGCGACCGGGTCCTGGTCTGGGGCATACACCCGGAGACGTACTGGCTCGCCGACCGCACCCCCGCCACCCGCTACCTCACGGCCGGCCTCCTCACCAACTTCAGCGGCGGCCGGGACGGCCCGCAGGTCGGCGAGAAGTACGCCGTCGTGGGCACCTGGCCGGTCTTCCGCGCGGAAATGACCGACCGGGCACCGGCCCTGGTGATCGACGACTCCCGCGGCAAGCCCTACGGCCCCGACCGCGTCCCCAGCCTGCGCAGGCTGCTCGCGGCCGGGTACGAGCAGGCGGGCGAGGTGGACGGCGCGGTGCTGTATGTCAGGGCGCCGAGCGCCCCGTAGGGGCGCGGGGAACTGCGCGACCAGCCACGACGGCGCCGAGCCGAAAGTCGGCATGTCACGGTGCTTCCAGCGGAGCGCCTAGTGCAGCAGAGCGCTCGGCCCGATCACCTCGGCGCCCAACTCCGTCACCCGGCGCCGCAGTTCACGGTCGGCGGTGACGACGAGCCGGGGCCGGCGGGGATCCTCGGCGGCCAGCTCCACGATCCGGTCGTCACCGCTGCCGGGTGCCGACTCCACCCGTACCCCGGGCACCGAGGCCACCCCGCGGGCCGCGCCCTCGACGACGAGCACCAGCTCCACCGGCGTCGGCCGGCCGGGCAGTCCCCGCTCGGCCAGCCGGTCGCGCAGCCGCTCGGCGGCTCCCTTGCGGTCCCGCCACCAGCCGTCCGGCCGTGACCCGACGACGTTCGCGCCGTCGACGATCACCAGCAGGGGAGCTCCGTCTTCCATGCCTCAAGCCTCGCACGCCCGGGGCCCCGGCACTGCGCCGAACGGCCCCGCCTAGAGTGAAGCGGTGAACGGCGACTGGCTCCTCCGCGGCCGTGACGGCCGGCTCAGTGTCTATCTGCCGTCGGGCGACGCGGTGCTGTGCCGGGCCGAGCGCGGCCCCGGCAGTCCCTGGGGTGCCCCGCGGAAGATGGGCGGCGACCAGCGGCTGCACCCCGGCTTCGCGGTGGGGCAGGGGGCCGACGGATACGCCCACCTGGTGGCCTGGCGGCCCACCGCGAAGGGGGAGTCGGGTCTCGTCCACGCCACGCACTACCGGCCGCATCTGTCCGCCATGGACTGGCAGTCGATCGGCCACCCGGGCAAGAAGGGGGATGTCACCGGCGCCCCGGCGGTCGCGGTGGACGGGCAGGGCCGCGCCCATGTCTTCGTCCGCAACCGCGGACGCGGGGTGAGCATGGTCGCCCAGAAGGCGAAGGGCGGCTGGGAGCCGTGGCGGGACCTGAAGGGGCGGCTGGTCGAGGACGGGCTCGCGGTGGTGACCGGTGAGTCGGGGCGGGTCGAGGCGTACGCGGCCGTGCCCGGCGGGATCGTGCACTGGCGCCAGGAGGCGGCCGGGAAGCCGCCCGTGCTCCTTGAGGCGCTGGAGACCCCGGTCCGGCCGGGCACCCTCGCCGCCCTCGCCACCTCCCCCGAGAGCACGACCCTCTTCTACACCGACGAGTCCGGCGACCTCTGCGCCTGGCGTCCGGGCGGCAAGCCGTACACCCTGCTGCCCTCCGCCGGGCCCGGCCCGGTCGCCGCGGTCCGCTGCGAACTCGACGGGCACGACTGCACGCTGCTCGCCCAGCGCTCGGCGAGCGGCCGGGTGGCCTTCGCCGCCTATCCGACCGAGGACGAGCAGGCGGGTGCCTGGTGGACCGAGTCCGGCCCGCAGCTTCCCGCGGACGGGACGGTCGCCCTGGCCACGGACGCGGACGGCCGGGTGACCGCGGCGAGCCTGTCCCCGTCCACCGGCCGGCTCCTGCTCACCCGCCGCAAGGACGAGCCGGGGCTGGCGCTCGAGGCCTGGCGCGAGGTCTGATCTCCGTACGCATGCGAAAGGGGCCCTCCGCGTGCTGCGGAGGGCCCCTTCACTCTGCTGCGGCCGTTACGCGGGGACCGAGGCCACGCCCGGGGCCAGGAACTTCTTGCCGTTCACGCGCTCGGAGACACCCTCGCGGTCCAGGTACGGCGTGATGCCGCCCAGGTGGAAGGGCCAGCCGGCGCCCGTGATCAGACAGAGGTCGATGTCCTGCGCCTCGGCGACGACGCCCTCGTCGAGCATGAGCCCGATCTCCTGGGCGACGGCGTCCAGGACGCGGTCGCGGACCTGCTCCTCGCTGAGGACCACGTCACCCTGCTTGAGCAGCGCGGCGACCTCGGGGTCCAGCTCCGGCTTCCCGCTGTCGTACACGTAGAAGCCGCGCTTGCCCGCCTTGACGACGGCCGCGAGGTTCGGGGAGACCGTGAAGCGGTCCGGGAAGGCCCGGTTGAGGGTCTCCGAGACGTGCAGGCCGATCGCGGGACCGACCAGCTCCAGGAGCACCAGCGGGGACATCGGCAGGCCCAGCGGCTCGACCGCCTTCTCCGCGACCTCGACCGGGGTGCCCTCGTCGATGACGTTCTGGATCTCGCCCATGAAGCGGGTGAGGATGCGGTTCACGACGAACGCCGGGGCGTCCTTGACCAGGACCGCGGTCTTCTTCAGCTTCTTGGCGACGGCGAACGCGGTGGCCAGCGAGGCGTCGTCGGTCTGCTCGCCGCGCACGATCTCCAGGAGCGGCAGGATCGCGACCGGGTTGAAGAAGTGGAAGCCCACGACCCGCTCGGGGTGCTTGAGCTTCGACGCCATCTCGGTCACCGACAGCGAGGAGGTGTTGGTGGCGAAGATCGCGTGCGCCGGGGCGACCGCCTCGACCTCCGCGAACACCTGCTGCTTGACGCCGATCTCCTCGAACACGGCCTCGATGACGAAGTCCGCGTCGGAGAAGCCCTCGGCCTTGTCCAGGACACCGGTCACCAGCGCCTTGAGGCGGTTGGCCTTGTCCTGGTTGATGCGGCCCTTGCCGAGCAGCTTCTCGATCTCGGCGTGGACGTAGCCCACACCCTTGTCGACGCGCTCCTGGTCGATGTCGGTCAGTACGACCGGCACCTCCAGGCGGCGCAGGAAGAGCAGCGCGAGCTGCGAGGCCATGAGACCCGCGCCCACCACGCCGACCTTGGTGACCGGACGCGCCAGGTTCTTGTCGGGCGCACCCGCCGGGCGCTTGCCGCGCTTCTGCACCAGGTTGAACGCGTAGATGCCGGCGCGCAGTTCACCGCCCATGATCAGGTCGGCGAGCGCCAGGTCCTCGGCGTCGTACCCCTGCTGGAGGTCGCCGTTCTTGGCGGCGGCGATGATGTCCAGGGCGCGGTAGGCGGCCGGGGCGGCGCCGTGCACCTTGGAGTCCGCGATGAAACGGCCGCGCGCGACGGCCTGGTCCCAGGCCTCGCCGCGGTCGATCACCGGGCGCTCGACCCCGATGTCGCCCTTCAGCACCTGGGCGGTCCAGATCAGCGACTGCTCCAGGAAGTCGGCACCCTCGAACAGGGCGTCGGCGATGCCCAGGTCGAAGACCTGCTGGCCCTTGAGCTGCTTGTTCTGGTTGAGGCTGTTCTCGATGATGACCGAGACGGCCTTGTCGGCGCCGATCAGGTTCGGCAGCAGCGCGCAGCCGCCCCAGCCCGGGACCAGACCGAGGAAGACCTCGGGCAGGGAGAACGCCGGGATGGCCTTGGACACGGTCCGGTACGTGCAGTGCAGACCGACCTCGACGCCACCGCCCATGGCGGCACCGTTGTAGTACGCGAAGGTCGGTACCGCGAGGCCCGCGAGGCGCTTGAAGACCTCGTGGCCGCCCTTGCCGATGGCCAGCGCGTGCTCGTGCTCCTTGAGGAGCTCGACGCCCTTGAGGTCGGCGCCGACCGCGAAGATGAACGGCTTGCCGGTGATACCGACACCGACGATCGTGCCCTCGGCCGCCTCCTTCTCCACCTGGTCGATCGCGGTGTTGAGGTTCGCCAGCGAGGCCGGGCCGAAGGTGGTCGGCTTGGTATGGTCCAGGCCGTTGTCCAGCGTGATCAGCGCGAAGCGGCCGGCCCCGGACGGCAGGTCGAAGTGGCGCACGTGCGCCGACGTCACGACCTCGTCGGGGAACAGGTCCGAGGCCTGCTTCAGAAGCTCGGCGGTGGTGCTCACTTGTCCCCCTCGAAGTGCGGGTTCTCCCAGATGACCGTCGCGCCCATGCCGAAGCCGACGCACATGGTGTTCAGGCCGTAGCGGACGTTCGGGTGCTCCTCGAACTGGCGGGCCAGCTGCGTCATCAGACGCACACCCGAGGAGGCCAGCGGGTGACCGAAGGCGATCGCGCCGCCGTACTGGTTGACGCGCTCGTCGTCGTCCGCGATGCCGTAGTGGTCGAGGAAGGCCAGCACCTGCACGGCGAAGGCCTCGTTGATCTCGAACAGACCGATGTCGGAGATCGACAGACCCGCCTGGGCGAGGGCCTTCTCCGTGGCCGGGATCGGGCCGTAGCCCATCACCTCGGGCTCGACACCCGCGAAGGCGTAGGACACGAGGCGCATCTTGACCGGCAGGTTGTTCTCGCGGGCGAAGTCCTCGGAGGCGATGATCGAGGCGGTCGCACCGTCGTTCAGACCGGCCGCGTTGCCGGCGGTGACCCGCCCGTGCACCCGGAACGGCGTCTTGAGACCCGACAGGTTCTCCAGGGTGGTCCCCGGGCGCATCGGCTCGTCGGCGGTGACCAGACCCCAACCGGTCTCGCCGCCCTCCGGGTTGGTCCGGCGCACCGAGATCGGCACCAGGTCGGCCTGGATCTTGCCGTTGGCGTACGCCTTGGCGGCCTTCTCCTGCGAGCGCACCGCGTACTCGTCCGCGCGCAGCTTGGTGATCTGCGGGTAGCGGTCGTGCAGGTTCTCCGCGGTCATGCCCATGAACAGCGCCGACTCGTCGACCAGCTTCTCGGAGACGAACCGCGGGTTCGGGTCCACGCCCTCGCCCATCGGGTGGCGGCCCATGTGCTCGACACCGCCGGCGATGGCGACGTCGTACGCGCCGAAGGCGACGGAACCGGCGACCGTGGTGACGGCGGTCAGGGCGCCGGCGCACATGCGGTCGATGGAGTAGCCGGGCACGGAGGTCGGCAGGCCCGCGAGGATGCCCGCGGTACGGCCGATGGTCAGACCCTGGTCACCGATCTGCGTGGTCGCGGCGACGGCGACCTCGTCGATCTTCTTGGTGTCAAGACCGGGGTTGCGGCGCAGCAGCTCCCGGATCGCCTTCACGACGAGGTCGTCGGCACGGGTCTCGTGGTAGATGCCCTTCGGGCCCGCCTTGCCGAACGGGGTACGGACGCCGTCGACGAAGACGACATCCCTGACGGTACGAGGCACGATTGGCTCTCCTCCAGGGTGCGGGATGGCACTGCTGCATGCGCTGAGCGCGCGCTCAGGCCCATGCTACTTGCGGGTAACGTGACTGCACAGTCCCGGGGACCGGAGCGGCGAACGTCACACCCCTCGCACAGTGAGGAGGGGCAGCCGGTCTGCCCTTTTTCCTGTGGTGAGCATGATCGGCCCGTCGTTAGCGTGACGGCAGTGAAGTCATGCTCGCCCCAGGGCTTGCGCCTGGAACGGAGTCATCCATGCAGCACGTTGTCGACCATATAGAACAGCGCCGCAAGGAATACGAGGACCACGACTTCTTCAAGAACCTCCTGGACGACACGTCCCTCCCCGGGGAGAAGCGTCTGGCATGGGGCCCGAGCGTCGTTCCGTTCATCATGGGCTACTCCGACCTCAACAAGTACGTCTTCCGCAAGAGCGAGGACGCCGCCCGCGCGGACCCGCTCCAGGCCCTCCTGAACGCCCACACGGTCGAGGAGGACTTCCACTGGCAGTGGATGCTCACCGACCTGGAGAAGCTGGGCGCCGACAGCCGGATGCCGCTGTCGGACGCCACCCGGGTCCTGTGGGGCACGGAGTTCACGCACTCACGGCGCCTCGTCCTGGAACTGGCCGCGCTCGCCGCCGGCGCGCCCACCTACGCCGTCTTCGCCATGGTCGAGGCGATCGAGTCCGTGTCCGTCACGATCTTCACCCACTGCCGGGGCATCACCCTGCGGGACGGCGGTGAATGCGAGTTCTTCGGCACCAAGCACTACCTGGCCGAGTCCTCGCACACCATCAAGTCGCCCGAGGTGGCGGAGGAGAGCCTGCCCGTGCTGGACGAGGCCCGGCGGCAGGAGGGGATCCGCATGGTGGACCGGGTGTTCGCACTGTTCGACGACTGGTCCACCGCGCTTCTCGAGTTCGCCCTCGACGACGACGGCGACCACGAGGGCACCTACCGGAGAATGATCCAGGAGAGCAGGGACCAGCTGCCGGAGGCCGAAGCGGCGGCCGCGGCCGCGTTCTGACCGCCCTCGGGTCCACCGCGCAGGGGCCCCCACGCGGGCGTCACCGGGGCCGCGCGGTGGACCCTCTGGGCGTCAGCACCGGAGTGGCCACCGGATGCGACCCCACCTCCTCGAACAACGTCCGGGCGACCTCCGCCCCGAACCCGTGCACGTCGTGGCTCATCGCCGACAGCGTCGGATGCGTCAGCCGGCACAGCTGCGAGTCGTCCCACGCCAGCAACGACACGTCCTCCGGCACCCGCAACCCCATCTCCGCGGCCACCGACAGCCCCGCCACCGCCATGATGTCGTTGTCGTACATGATCGCCGTCGGCCGGTTGCCCGCCGCGGCGGACAGCAGCGACCGGGTGGCCCGCGCCCCCGCCTCCCCCGAGTAGTCGGTCGTCACCTGCGACGCCCCGGCCAGCTCCAGTGCCTCCGCGGCCGCAGCGAACGCGGCGCCCCGTATCGCCGTGTGCCCGAGCGCGGCGGCCCCGCCGACCCGCGCCACCCGCCGGTGCCCCAGCGCCGCCAGGTACCGCACGGCCTCCGTGACGGCATCGCCGTCCTCCGTCCACACCGACGTGAGCCCGCCCGTCAGCGAGGGATGCCCCACGGCCACCACCGGCAGCCCCAGCCGCCCGGCCACCCCCACCCGGGGATCGTCCGCCCGGAAGTCGACGAGGATCGCCCCGCCGATGTGCCGCCCCTTCCACCAGGACTCCAGCAGCCCGGCCTCGTCCTCCGCGCTCCGCACCAGCCGCAGCAGCAGCGAGCAGGAGTGCTCGGTCAGCACGCTCTCCACCCCCGAGATGAACTCCATGTAGAAGGGTTCGAGCCCGAGCATCCGGGCGGGGCGGCAGATCGCGAGGCCGACCACGTCCACCCGCGCCCCCGCCAGCGAGCGCGCCGTGGTGTTCGGCGCCCACCCCAGCTCGCGGGCCGCCGCGAAGATCCGGTCCCGGGTCGTCTCCGCGAGCCCCGGCTTGTGGTTGAAGGCGAGCGACACGGCCCCCTTGGACACGCCCGCGCGCGCGGCGACGTCCTTGATGGTGACGCGGGGTGCTGTCATCGGGAGGGCTCCACGCAGTACAGGGCGGCCCGGGCGGCGGCCACGTCCGGAGTCTTCCAGCCGGTCACCCCGATCGTGACCCGTTCCCCGGGAAGCAGCGTGACCAGCCCCCGGTCTGCCTGTGCGGCCGGGTCCAGCCGGTCGGCCTGGAGGAGCAGGTCCCGTACCAGGGTGCGGGCCGCGACCGTGACCGCCCCCGGCGCCACGGTCACCTCGAACTCCGGTTCCAGATAAGGGATTTCGCGGTCCGGGGCCGGGAAGTACAGGGCCCGCAGGCCCCCGCCGTCGGCGACCAGGAACTCCTTCGGGCCGTCCGGCCGCAGTTCGGCCGGTACGTCGACCACCGCGACCGCCCGCGCTTCCGCCTCCAGTGCCACCCCCGCACTCCCGAGCACCACCCCGTCGACGGTCATCCGGCGCAGCGTCGCCTCCCCGTGCCACGCCTCCGCCCCCTGGTTGACGGCGGCCAACACCAGCCCGCGCTCCCGCACTTGGAGGGTCAGCAACCGGTCCGCGTACAGCCGGCGCAGCTCGTGCCAGAGCGGTTTCTCCCGGCCGTCCCCGTCGATCGCCGCCCAGGAGGTCACCGGCCAGCAGTCGTTGAGCTGCCAGACGACCGTGCCCGCACACACCGGCCAGTGCGCGCGCCAGTGCTCGATCCCGGCGGCCACCGCCCGCGCCTGGTTGACCTGCGTGAGGTAGTGCCAGCGGTCGAAGTCCCCCTCGGGGAAGGCGAAGTGGCGCTCCAGGCCGCGCCGCAGCTTGCCGTTCCCGTCGTCCGCCTTCTGGTGGTGCAGCATCCCGGCGGAGTCCGCGGCGAGCGCCTCACCCGGCAGCGCCCGGCGCAGCGTGGCGTACGCGGGCGGCGCCTGCCAGCCGAACTCGGCGACGAAACGCGGCACTTCGGAGCGGTACTCGGCGTAGTCCGCCCGGTTCCACACCTCCCAGGAGTGGTGGGTGCCGTGCGCCGGATCGTTCGGGTGCCGCTCCCAGGAACCGGACCACGGACTGCCCGCCGTGTACGGCCGCCCCGGATCCAGCTCCGCCACCACCCGCGGCAGCAGCCCCAGGTAGTACCCCTCGCCCCAGGACTCCCCGGCCAGCCGCTCCTCCCACCCCCAGTCCCGGAAACCCCACAGGTTCTCGTTGTTGCCGTTCCACAGCACCAGCGAGGGATGCGGCATCAGCCGTACGACGTTCTCCCGGGCCTCCGCCTCCACCTCGCCGCGCAGCGGCTGCTCCTCCGGATAGGCCGCGCACGCGAACGGGAAGTCCTGCCAGACCAGCAGCCCCAGTTCGTCGCAGGCGTCGTAGAAGTCCGCGCTCTCGTAGATGCCCCCGCCCCAGACCCGTACCAGGTCCACCCCGGCGTCGGCGGCCCGCCCGAGCCGCCGACGGTACCGGTCCCCGGTCACCCGGGACGGGAACACGTCGTCCGGGATCCAGTTGACGCCCCGCGCGAACAGCCGCTCCCCGTTCACCACGAAGGTGAACCCGGTTCCGTACCCGTCGGGCCGCCGGTCCAGCTCCACGGTCCGGAAGCCGACCCGCCGGTGCCACGAGTCGAGCACCTCGTCCCCGTGCAGCAGGGTCAACTCGACGTCGTACAGCGGCTGTCCGCCGTAGCCGCGCGGCCACCACAGCCGTACGTCCGGCACCTCCACCCGTACGACCCCGCTCGTCCCCTCGACCGAGGCCCGCGCCGACCGCCCGCCCACCCGCACCTCGACGTCCAGGGCGGCCTCGACCCGGGTGCGCTCCACGTCGACGTGCAACTCGACGGCTCCCAGGCCCTGTCGCACCGTCACCACCGGGCGGACGCGGCTGAGCCGGGCCGTCGACCAGTGTTCGAGGCGTACCGGCCGCCAGATCCCGGCCGTCACCAGCGTCGGCCCCCAGTCCCAGCCGAAGGAACAGGCCATCTTCCGGATGTACTGGTACGGCTCGGCGTAGGCCGCGGGCCGCTCGCCCAGCCGGTCGCGCACCGCGGCCGCCTCGGTGTACGCGGAGGCGAACCGCACCGCGAGCGGCCCGCGCAGCCCGGTCACGTCGAAGCGGTACGAGCGGTGCATGTTCCTGGTCCGGCCCAGGAGCCGACCGCCCACGCTGATCTCGGCGGCGGTGTCGAGCCCGTCGAAGACGAGGTCGGTCTGCTCGTGCCCGGAGGCCGCGCCCAGCTCGGTCGTGTACGTCCACTCCCGTCGGCCGACCCAGGCCACTTCGGTCTCGTTCCGCCCGAGGAAAGGGTCCGGGATCACCCCGGCGGCGAGCAGGTCGGTGTGCACGCATCCCGGTACGGCGGCGGGCAGCCGGCCGCCCTCGTACTCCAGGACCCATCCCTCGCCGAACGGCGTGACCTCCAGCATGCGCACTCCCTAAACCGGTCTACTCCAGTGACTGGGCGTACTGGCCGCATCCTTGGCGGGATTGGGACTTTACCGGTTGAGGAAAGCGCTGTCAGAGTGCCGAATCAGCCAACCGTCGCACGTGCTCGTCCGTCCCCAGAACGGAGCTGATGCACATGAACCGCCGTACGCTCGCCGCCCTGGCCACCGGAACCGCGCTGCTCCTCGCCGGCTGTACCGGTACCGGCGGCTCGACGAAAGCCGCGGACGCCAAGGCGCCGGACGATCCCTCGAAGGCGACCGGGACCATCACGGTCCTCACCCAGCGGACCGACCTGGTGCAGGACGGCACGATGAAGAGGTACGCGGCCGCCTTCAACAGGGTCTATCCGAAGGTGAAGGTCGAGTTCCAGGCACTCACCGACTACGAGACCGAAGTCAAGATCCGGATGAACACGGAGAACTACGGCGACGTCCTGATGATCCCGGGGGTCATCAAGAAGAGCGACTACCCGAAGTTCTTCGCCTCGCTCGGCAGCGAGGCCGAGCTCGCCAGGAAGTACCGTTTCACCGGCTTCACCGCGGTCGACGGCAAGGTCTACGGGCAGAGCCCGATCGGCGTCATGCCGGGCTTCGTCTACAACAAGCGGGTCTGGAAGCAGGCCGGGGTGACCGGGTGGCCCACCACGCCCGCCGAGTTCATCGCCGACCTCAAGGCGATCAAGGCGAAGACCGCCGCGACCCCGTACTACACCAACTACGCCGCCCAGTGGCCCCTGACGTCGTGGACGTCCGTCAACGGCTCGGTGCACTGCGACCCGCAGGCCACCACGAAGCTGGCCGAGGGGGATCCGTGGGCGGCGGGGGCCGATCTGCGGGTGGGGGACACAGTGCTATATGACATAGTCCACGACGGTCTGGCCGAGAACGACCCGACCACCACCAACTGGGAAGCCTCCAAAGCCCAGCTCGCCAAAGGGCAGATCGCCACCCAGTGGCTCGGCACCTGGGCGATCGTCCAGTTCCAGGACGCCGCGAAGAAGGCCGGCGTGGACCCCGACGACATCGGCTTCATGCCCTTCCCGGCCCAGACCGACGGGAAGTTCTGCGCGGTGGTCGGCCCCGACTACAACCAGGCCGTCAACATCCACTCCGCGCACAAGGCGGCGGCCCGCGCCTGGATCGACTGGTTCACCGACAAGTCCGGCTACGACAAGGACAACCTGGCCATCTCCCCGCTGAAGGGCGCGGCCCTGCCCGCCGTCCTGAGGCCCTACGAGGACGCGGGGGTGAAGCTGATCGAGCTGGACGACACGGCAGGCGCCCGGGTCAAGCTCATCGACTCCGCCTCCGAGGTCGGCATCAACGCCCCCGACTACCGCCAGAAGCTCGTCGACCTCGCCCGCGGCGCCCGCGGCGGCACCCTGGACGGCTTCCTGGACGACCTCGGCAGCAAGTGGACCGCGGCGGAGAAGACGGCTGGGACGTCATGACCCATGCGCGGCGCCTCACCCCCTGGCTCTTCCTGCTCGCCCCGCTCGCCCTCCTGGTCACCTTCACCTACGCGCCGATCGTGAACATGCTGGCGTACAGCTTCACCGACTGGGACGGCGTCAGCCCCGAACTCCACTACACCGGCGCCCACAACTACGCGGAGATCTTCACCCGCCCCGACCTCTTCGAGGTCTTCCTGGTCAGCGCGTACTACCTGGCGGCCTCGGCGGTCCAGATCGTCCTCGCCCTCTACTTCGCGACGGTGCTGAGCTTCGACGTCCGGTTCCGGAACTTCTTCAAGGGCGTGCTGTTCTTCCCGTCGCTGATCAACGGGGTGGCGATCGGCTTCGTCTTCCTCTACTTCTTCCAGGACGGCGGCACGCTCGACTCCGTCCTCGCCCTGGTCGGCGTGCACACCGACCACGCCTGGCTGGGCACCCCGGTGTCGGCGAACGTCTCCCTGGCCGGCGTCTCCGTCTGGCGCTACCTGGGCCTGAACTTCGTGCTCTTCCTCGGCGCGATCCAGTCCATCCCCGGGGAGCTGTACGAGGCGGCCGAACTGGACGGCGCGAACCGGTGGCAGCAGTTCCGGCACATCATCGCGCCGGGCATCCGGCCGGTCGTCACCCTCACCGTGATCCTCTCGGTCTCCGGCTCGCTGTCGGTCTTCGAGGTGCCGTACATCATGACCGGCGGCGCGACCGGCACAGAGACCTTCGTGACCCAGACCGTGAAGCTGGCCTTCCAGTACAACAAGGCGGGGCTCGCCTCCGCGGCCGCGGTCGTCCTGCTGCTGATCGTGCTGGCGGTGACCTGGCTGCAACGGCGCCTGGTGCCCGACGAGAGGGTGGACCTCGTATGACACGGACACGCCGACGGGTGGCACGTGCGCTGGTCTACCTCTCCCTCATGGCGGCCGCGCTCGTGGTGCTGCTCCCGCTCACCGTGGTCCTGCTGACCTCCCTGAAGTCCTCGGGCGAAATGGCCGACGGCAGCGGGGCGCTGACGCCGCCCCACGACCTGCTGAACCTCCACAACTACGTGACCGCGTTCCGGGACGGCGGCATGCTCAGGGCGTTCGGCAACACGCTCTTCATCGTGGTCTTCTCGATCGGCGGGACCGTGCTGATCGGCTCGATGACGGCCTACGCGATCGACCGGTTCACCTTCCGCTTCAGGAGGCTCGTGGTCGCGCTCTTCCTGCTGGCGGCGCTGGTCCCCGGGGTGACCACCCAGGTGGCCACCTTCCAGATCGTCAACAGCTTCGGCCTCTTCGACACCAGGTGGGCGCCGATCGCCCTCTACCTGGGCACCGACATCGTCTCGATCTACATCTTCCTGCAGTTCGTCCGCTCGATCCCGGTCTCCCTGGACGAATCGGCCCGCCTGGACGGCGCGAACGCGTTCACGATCTACCTGAGGATCATCCTCCCGCTGCTGAAACCGGCGATCGCCACGGTGGTGATCGTGAAGGGGATAGCCGTCTACAACGACTTCTACATCCCGTTCCTCTACATGCCGTCCCAGGACCTCGGCGTGATCTCGACGTCCCTGTTCCGCTTCCGCGGCCCCTACGGAGCGCACTGGGAGATCATCTCGGCGGGCGCGATCCTGGTCATCCTGCCGACGCTGATCGTCTTCCTGTGCCTGCAGCGCTTCATCTACAACGGCTTCATGCGCGGGGCGACGCGGTGACGCCGGGGCGCGGGCCGAGGCGGACGGGCAGGTGGGTGTGGCCGTTGGAGATCAGGCTGGGCAGCGGCCGCAGTTCGCCGGGTTCGACGGCCAGGCGCAGGCCGGGGAACCGGGCGAACAGGGACTCCAGGGCGATGCGTGCCTCGGTCCGGGCGAGTTCGGCGCCCAGGCACAGATGGGCGCCGTAGCCGAACGCCAGATGGTCGCGGGCGGTGGAGCGGGTGATGTCGAAGTGGTCCGCGTCGGCGCCGTGGACGTGCGGATCGCGGTTGGCGGCGGCGTAGTTGACCGCGATCGCGTCACCCTGGGCGAAGGTCATCCCGGTGGGCGCGTCGGTGACGTCGCGTACGGCGAACCGCAGGATGAGCGTGGCGACCGGCGCCTGGTGCCGCAGCGACTCCTCCACGACCTGCGCCCAGGGGATCTCGCCGGCGGTCGCGAGATCCAGCTGGTCGCGGTGGCTGAGGAGGTTGACGACGGCCTGGTCGAGGAGGTTGACGGTCGTCTCGTGGCTGGCGCTGATGATCAGGACGATGCTGTCCGCGAGCTCCTGGTCGCCGAGCTCGCCGGCGTCGCGGGCGGCGACCAGCCGGGAGGTGATGTCGTCCTCGGGGGTCCGGGTCTTGTACTCGACCAGCCGGGCGACGAGTTCGTAGACGCGGCCGGGGGCGGCGGCCGCCTCCTCGGGGGACAGGTCGGTGGCGAACAGGGCGCCGACCGCGTCCCGGAAGGGTTCGTGCAGGTCCGCGGGGACGTTGAGCACCGTGTTGCCGACCAGCAGCGGCAACGGCCAGGCGAACCGGGCCCGCAGGTCCACGACCTCGTCCGGACCGGCCGTCGCGAGGTCGTCGAGGAGGGTGCGGACGACGGTCTCGATCCGCGGGGTCAGGGCGCGGACCTGACGCGGGCCGAACGCCGCGGCCAGCGGGCGGCGCAGCCGCATGTGCTCGGCGCCGTAGGCGGTCAGGGCGTTGCGGACGTCCACCCAGATCCGCAGCGGCCAGTCGGCGGGTACCCGTCCTTCGAGGTAGGCAGGCCAGTGCTGGTGGGCGTCCTTGGAGATGTCCGGGTGGACGAGGAGACGGCGGATCAGGCCCGGGTCGGTGACCGACCAGGCCGGTATGCCACCGGGGAGCAGGACCCGGGCGGCCGGGCCGACGGCGCGCAGGGCGGCGCCCTCGCCCTGGATGTCCGAGCCGGTGGGGTCGAGGACGTGGTGCGGGCAGCCAGTGGTGGTGGGGAGGGGCATGCCGGTCACCTTCCGTTCGGGGTGTGCTGGGGGGTGTCGCGGTGGAACCGGACGGGGAGCGAGGCGGGCCCGGACAGGAACGTCGCGGGCAGGGTCGGGAGCTCCGCCGCGGGCACGGCGAGGGTGAGCCCGGACAGCCGGTCGAGGGCGCGTTCCAGGGCGGTCTCGGCGATCACCCGCGCGATACCCGGGGCCGGGCAGGCGTGCGGGCCGGCGGAGAAGGCGAGGTGGCCCCGGCTGCCGGCGCGCGCGTCGGGCGACAGGCCGAGGTTGAGGGCCGGGTCGTTGTTGGCGGCGGCGAAGGAGACGAGGATCGGGTAGCCGGGCTGGAGGAACACGTCCGGCCCGAACTGCTGGACCCCCTGCGCGTACAGGGGGCTGTAGTTGGAGATCGGCGGGTCGTACCAGAGGACCTCGTCGAGGGCGCCGGCCACCGGACGGACGCCGGAGTGGACGCTGCCGGCGAACCGGGAGTCGGTCAGGATCCGCCGCAGGGCGCTGCCGATGTGGTTGCTCGTGGGCGGGGCGGCGGCGCCGAACAGGAGCACCAGCTGCTGGACCATCTCGTCGTCACCGAGGCCGGCCTCGATGAGGTGGCTGATGACGTCCGGTCCCGGTTCGGCCCGCCTGAGCCGGGTCAACTCCAGGCAGGCCGCCTCCAGTTCGGCGTTGGCCCGGGCCGCGTCGGGGCCCGCGTTGATCACTTGGGTGACGGTCCGGACGATCTGTTCGCCGAGTGCGCTCGGGGACCTGAACAGGTCGATCACGGCCAGCGTCGGCAGCTGGGCGGCGTACTGGGCGACGAGGTCGGCCTCGCCCTGCCGTACGAACGCGTCGATGAGCCGGTCGCCGATCGCGGCGACGGACCGGGCCAGCGCGAAGGTGTCGACCCGGGCCAGGGCGCCGGTGACGGCCCCGCGCAGCCGGGCGTGCGGGGCGCCGTCCGCCCACAGCGCGTTGGGGCGCGGGCCCATCATCATCAGGGCCGGGCTGCTGGGCGGGACCTGTCCGGCGCGCAGGGCCGCCCAGTTGGCGGGGTCCTTGCGGAAGCGTGCCGGGTTGTTGCGCAGCAGGTGCAGGGCGGCCTGGTAGGTGACGGCGAGGTATCCGTAGACGCCCGTGTCGATCTCGACGGGGGCGATCGGCGCCTGCGCCCGTAAGCGCCGGTAGGTCGCCTGCGGGTCCGCGGCGAAGGCGGCACCGAAGATCGGCAGCGGCCCGTCGGGGGGCGGGAGGGGTGCGTGCGCCGGGCACTGCCCGGCGGCCAAGGGGTGACGGGTGGTCATCGGGCGGGCTCCGGAGTCAGGGTGAGCAGGTGGCGGACGAGGGCGATCAGCGCGTCCCGGGCGCCGGCCCGGTCCCGGGCGTCGCATCTGACGAGCGGGGTGTCCGCGGCGAGCGTCATCACCTCGCGCAGCCGCTCGTCGGTCGGCACGGGGGCGCCGTCGAAGGTGTTGACCGCCACCGCGTACGGCAGGCCCAGCTCCTCGACGATCTCGAGGATCGGGTACGTGTCGCCGAGGCGGCGCGTGTCGCACAGCACGAGCGCGCCGAGCGCACCCTGGGAGAGGTCCACGAGGATGTCCCAGAAGCGGGGCTGCCCGGGGGCGCCGAAGAGATAGAGGACGAGTTCGTCGCTCAGGTGCAGCCGGCCGAAGTCCATGGCCACGGTGGTCCGCACCTTCTCCGGGAGCACCGGGTGGTCGATGTCCTCGCCCGCGCTCGTCATCACCTCCTCCGTCAGGACGGGCGTGATCTGGGACAGACAGCGCACCAGCGTGGTCTTGCCGGCGCCCAGGTGACCGGCGATAAGGATCTTCGCGGTCTGTTCGTCCCCGCGCAGCACGGGTGCGTGATCAGAGCTGTTGAAGCCCATGGAGAACTGCCTCCAGCAGTGATCGGTGTTCGGCGGGAGCGGGGGCGTCGGTGATGCGCTGCCGGGTGCCGATATGGCCGGTTTCCATCAGGTCCGAGAGCAGGATGCGGACCACGCTCACCGGCAGCCGCAGCAGCGCGCCCAGTTCCGCGACCGACCGGGCGCTGTGCGCGAGGGCGTCCAGGATCGCGTTCTGCTCGTGGTTGAGGTGCGCGCGGCCGAGGTGGGCGTCCGCGGACGAGAGGGTGATCAGGGTGATGACGTCGAAGTGGTTGCGCGTGGCGTGGGAGCGGCCGTCGGTCACCACGTAGGTGCGGACCAGCGGGTCCTCGCCGTGCGGCGGCGTCATCCCTGTCCGGCGGAGTGCCGTGGTGCGACCGCCAGTTCGGGCCCGAGGCGCTTGACGGTGTCGGCCATCCGGTAGGAGAAGCCGAGGACGTCGACCTCGGCGGTGGCCGCGGCCACCAGGTGCGAGCCGTGCCCGGCGGCGATGACGAACAGGAACCCGTCCTCGTACTGGACCATGGTCTGCTGCCAGGCGGTGCCCTGGTCACGGACGAACACGGCGCCGTTGCGGCTCAGCGCCTGGAGACCGGCCGAGGTGGCGGAGATCCGGTCGGCCAGGTCCTTGTGGACGCCGTCGGAGGCCACGACCGCGAGCCCGTCGGCGGAGAGTACGACGGCATGCCGGGCGTGCGGGGCGGCCACGAGCTCGTCGAGGATCCAGCCGAGATCGGGACGGTAGTGGTTCGGCTTCATCGCTGCGTCTCCTCGCGGGCCGGGGTCTCGGGGGCGGGGGTTTCGGGGGCCGGGGTCTTGGGGGCTGGGGTCTTGGGGGCTGGGGTCTTGGGGGCGGCGGAAGGGGGGAAGACGGCCTGGGTGCCGTGGACGAAGGCGGCCAGCGCCCGGCCGGAGTCCGCGGGCGGCGGCACGCTCTCGGGGAGCCGTGGCACCACCGGCCCGCGGGCACGGCGGGGGCCGCGTATCGGCAGTCCGTCGTCGCCCATCCGATAGGGACCCGGGTCCGGCCGGGGCGCGGTGCCCACGGCGGTACCGGCCGCCGCCGGGTGCCGGGTGTCCGGTTGCCGAGTGGGCCGGTGCGCGGGCTGCTGCGCCGGAGGTTCGGCGAGCAGGGCGCGCGGCAGGAACAGCACGGCACGCGCCCCGCCGTGCCGGGAGTGGTCCTGGTCCAGCTGCACGGTGAAGCCGTACCGCGCGGCGAGCGCGCCGATCCCCAGATACCCGAAGGAGGGAGGGTTGGTGAGCTCGGTGAGGCGGACCGGATACCGCCCGGACAGTCGGCGGCCGGCCTGCTCCCTGACCTCGGCCGCCATCCCAGGACCGGCGTCGTGGATCTCGACGCCGACGCCGTTGTGGCCGCCGACGAAGGTGATCTCGACCGGTGTGGTCGGTGCGCTGTGCCGGGCGGCGTTGTCCAGCAGTTCGGCCACGGCGAGTACGACGGGTTCCACGTACCGGCCGGCCACGTACCAGGGGCAGGTCCGGGGCAGCCGGACCCGCTGGAAGTCCTTGATCCGGCCCGCCCCGCCGCGTACCACGGTCAGCAGCGGAGCGTCGTCGCGCTGCCGCCCCGGCCACATGCCGGTGAGCACGCCGAGGATCTGCAGCCGCCGCGCCAGCTGGCTCGCGGCATGGTCGATGTGCTGCGCCCGTTCCAGCGTGTCCTCGTCCTGGGTGGCGGCCAGCAGTCTCGTGATCGCGGCCTGCTGCTCGTAGACGAGGGCCTGTACGGAGCGGGTGGCCGCCTGCACGGCGGCGCGGGAGGCCGTTTCGGCCCGCTCGTTCGCCTCCCGGAGCATGGCGTCGACCTGTTCCAGGACGGAGGCGAAGGCGGCGCCGGTCTCGGTGGCCGCCAGTTCGCGATGCAGCGGTCGCCCGGCGGAGGAGAGGAGGTCCCCGGTGCCGTTGCGCAGCGCGTACACCAGGCCCGGTATCCGGGAGCCGGCCAGGTGCCGGGCCTCCTCGTCGCGGACGGCCGTCTGCCGGCGGGCTTCGGTCACGGCGCTTCTGGCCTGGTGCCGGTAGCGCACGGCGGCCACACCGGTCACGGCGAACCCCGCCGTCGTGGTCAGCAGCAGGGCGTCCGGTATGAGGGCAGTCATCGGGTCCTCAGGGGCGTAAGGGGGAGCGGAACGGGAGGCGCGGCCGGGCCGCCGGGCAGGCCGGGCCGGCGGCCCGCGGGCGACGGGCGGGCGGCGCGTGGTCCGGGGTGAGGTTCTCCGGGCCGCGGGTCATCGCGGATCCGCCTGCCGGCGAGCGGCGTCGACCGGCCGCACACTCCTGGCGGTCGGCAGCGCGCGCCCCCGGCCCGGTCGGGGGTCCGTGGACGGGTGCGCTCGGGAGACGTCCTGGGCCGGCCGTTCCCCGGCGGCGCGCCGGAACGGACCGGTCCGCGTCACGCCCAGCTCCAGGATGCGGGCGTTCCCCGTCAGCAGGCGCCGGGCGCGGGCGGGGCGGGACCGGGGGGCGGGTGGTGTGAGCACGGGGGCTCCTCTCGGGTGGCGGTGTGTGCGTGCGGATGACCGGCGGGTCACGAACGGCACTGGAAGAAGGGAGTGTCGGGCGTGGTCCAGGGGACCGGGATGCCCGCGGGCCGGAGGCGGCCGGCCGCGGTCCGCGGCGCTTCGTCGGCCGGCGTCATGACGGGCGCCGCGAGCGTGCAGATCAGCCGAGGTCCGTCGCCGGCCGTGTCGTCGTCGCACGCGAGCCGGGTGGTGGCCCGGCCGCACACCACGCCGAGCGCGTCGAGCACCCGGGTCGTGTAGCGCGCGAGGGCCGGTGCCGGCGGGTCGCTCGGCACGCGCATGCCGACCTGGGAATCCGGCCGCAGGCCGGTGACGACGTGCTCGGGCCGTCCGTCCGGGCCCGGGCGGGTGACGGTGTCGACCGTGTACCGGCGGCGGCCGGGCAGCTCGGTCAGTACCAGGTGCGGGCTGCCGGAGTGCTGGGCGGCCGCGTGCCACAGAACCGGCCAGGCCGTGCCGATCTGGCGTTCGTCCGTGCATTCCACCGCGTCGACCGGGGTTCCGGCGGCCGCCGGGGCGAGCAGGTAGCCGGTCGCGGGGTACGACCGTGCCCAGGCCACGGCGTCGGCCAGACGCGCGGTGCGGATGCCCCGCAGCGCCGGTATCCCCACCCGGGCCAGCCGGGCCGCCTGGGCACCGCGGTCGTACCTCAGCGGTGAGGATGCCGGGTCGGCTCCGGGCAGGCCGAGCTGCCAGGCGATCCGCTCGGCCAGCTCGATGCCCTCGGCGCCGCCCGCGACGACGGCCGAAACCCCCAGTGCCCGCAGCGACTTGACGGTCTGCCGCAGCCCCTGGTGCACGACCGTGCCGCCGTATCCGGCGGGCAGCGTCGCGTTCCGGTACGCGGGCGGGCGCAGTCGGCGCTCCGGGAGAACGGCCACGGTCCGCCAGCCGTGCCGCGCGAAGGCCCGTGCACAGGGGGCGCCGCCGTCGTACGGGGCGATGACCGCCGCGGTGTCGGCGCTGGGATCGGTCGGCGGCACGGTCGCGGCGGCGGAGGGAACGGTGGTCATGGCGGCGGGCTCCCGAGCGGCTGAAAGTGTCTGAAAGGGCACTGTTGCGCCGTGTCCGGCCGGCGGCTTCCGGCGGGCGGACGGGTCGCCGGCGCCTTCGCCGAGCACCCGCGTACGGCCGCGTGCGTGCACAAGGACTCCCCTTGGTGAGGTGGGGGCCGGCGGGTTCGGGCAGCCCACCAGGGCAGGGGGAAGAGCCCCGTGGATCCTGGCCGAGACTGTCCTTGAGTGGGCGTGTGCCGTCACGCCCGCTCCATGAGCCCCCGTGTATTGGGTGTGTCACCCGGTCTTGTTGGGACCAAATGGTCTCTTCTGCTCTGCTCCCCCTTTTCGTTCCGGCGAGACAGCACACGGGCCCCTCAAATGCGAGGTTGGCTCCCTGGCTTGGGAGACAATCGCCCTGTCCCGGACACTGGCCGGGCGTTCCCGGCAGCCAAGGTGTCCCGCCGTAAAGCGAGATATGCCCGTGTTGTCAGGACGGTGTCCGGGCCAGAAGGGACCGTTCAGTCTGTTCTGCTGGCGCCCAGTCTGGAACTCTGGCCCGGTCACGTCAAGCGAGGATCGGTCGCAGGCGGTGCCCGTGTTGGCGCCGCATGCCGTGACGGGCGATACCTTGAGCCCCTCGTCCGGTCCGATCTTCGCGGTAGGATCGGGGGCCGATATTCCTTTGTTTGCGAATTTTGAGAATGAAGAGGCGTTTCGGAATGCGTACGCGGCAGCTCCGTACAAAGCTCGTTCGGTCGTGCGCCCATGAATGAGCCTCGAAGGCGAGATCGAATGAGCACCCCGCACAGACCGCGGCGTCAGCAACAACGCGCCATTGATACGAGGCAGCGAATCCTTGACACCGCGGGCGAGCTTATCGTGATGGACAGCTACGAAGGGACGTCGGTCGGTGACCTGATCACCGCCGCACGCACCAGCAAGGGGGCCTTCTACCGGCATTTCCCGGGCGGCAAGGTCGACGTGGCGGCGGCCATCATGGAGAACACGCTGACCATGGACGGTCTGCGGGAGCAGTCGATCATGCTCCAGGAAGTGGTTGACATCGGGATGATCCTGGCCTACCGGATCTCCCATGAGAACGCGCTTCGGGCTGCTTTGAAGCTGTCGTTGCACAGTAATGCGCCGGAGACCTACGGAACCCCTTGGCCGGACTGGATCGCTTTCAATACCGGTCAGCTCGCAGAAGCACGGCGACGTGGCGAGCTGAAACCTTTCGTCGATGTGGAGCAGCAGGCCTACCAAATTGCCGGGAACTGGGCCGGAGTGGTGCTCATCTCGAATATCATCGACCGGGACATGGGAAATGTCGAAGAGCGGATTTCGCGCATGTACCGGAATCTGGTGACGGCAGTCGCGGTCCCGGACCTCCTCCCCGAGATCGACTTCTCCGTGCACCGGGGGAGGCATCTCTACACCGCGTTCCTCGAAGACCCGGCCGGCCGGGGCGAGCCGGCCGATCCGCAACGGTCACAGGGCGGCCCGGTCGAGCCGGACAGCCCGGTCGAGACGGTCGAAGAAGACGTCGAGCCCCTCGAAGAAGACCCGGAGTGAGCGAGCGGGCCGGAGCGAAGCGGAACACCGCCGGCGCCGCACCGTCCGCCTAGGCGGACAGCGCCGCCACCAGCACCGGCGTCACCTGCTCCACCTGCCAGGGCCGCGCCCCGTACCCCGCCAGCGCGGCCCCCACGGTCTCCGCGTCGACCACGGCCGGCGGCTCCCAGCAGACTCTGCGCACGGTGTCCGGCGCGATCAGGTTCTCCTGCGGCATGGTCAGCTGCTCGGCCAGCGCCGACACCGCGGCCCGGGCCGCCGAGAGGCGAGCCGCCGCGGCGGGATCCTTGTCGGCCCACGCCCGGGGCGGCGGCGGCCCCGTCACCGGCTGACCCGGCTGCGGGAGCGCGGCGTCCGGCAGCGCCTTGGCGCGGTCCACCGCCGCCTGCCACTGCTCCAGCTGCCGCCGCCCCATCCGGTGGCCGTAGCCGTTCAGCCCCGCGAGGGCGTGCACATTGGGCGGCAGCGCCAGCGCCGCCTCCACGATCGCCGCGTCGCTGAGCACCTTGCCGGGCGACACGTCCCGCTTCTGCGCGATCCGGTCCCGGGTCTCCCACAGCTCCCGCACCACCCCCAGCTGCCGGCGACGGCGCACCTTGTGCATCCCCGACGTCCGGCGCCAGGGGTCCTTGCGCGGCTCGGCCGGCGGCGCGGCCGCGATCGCGTCGAACTCCTGCCGCGCCCACTCCAGCTTCCCCTGCCGGTCCAGCTCCTTCTCCAGGGCGTCCCGCAGGTCGACGAGCAGCTCGACGTCGAGCGCCGCGTACCGCAGCCAGGGTTCGGGCAGCGGGCGGGTCGACCAGTCGACGGCGGAGTGGCCCTTCTCGAGCACGAAGCCGAGGACGCCCTCGACCATCGCGCCCAGCCCGACCCGGGGGAAGCCGGCGAGCCGCCCGGCCAGCTCGGTGTCGAAGAGGCTGCTGGGTGTCATGCCTATCTCGCGCAGGCAGGGCAGGTCCTGGGTGGCCGCGTGCAGTACCCACTCGACGCCGGCCAGTGCCTCGCCGAGGCCGGACAGGTCGGGGCAGGCGACGGGGTCGATCAGCGCGGTGCCGGCGCCCTCGCGGCGCAGCTGGACGAGATAGGCACGCTGGCCGTACCGGTAGCCGGAGGCGCGCTCGGCGTCGACGGCGACGGGGCCGGAGCCGGCGGCGAAGGCGGCGATCACGCGGGCCAGCGCGGCCTCGTCCACGACCACCGGCGGAATGCCCTCACGGGGCTCCAGCAAAGGGATCGGCGCCTCCGTCACAGAAGATCCGGCGTCGTCCGGGGGAGTGCCCCCGGTGGTGCGCAGTGAACTGTCTGCTGCGGTGTCTTGGGCGTCGGTCACATGTCAAGGGTATCCGTGTGTGGACGGCGCCCGTCGACGGAACGTTAACGAGACGGGCGGCCGGGGGGTCAGAAACACAGACGGCGGGTAAAATTAAAGTAGCCGAAA